>JAQCIX010000006.1 GCA_027593365.1 Verrucomicrobiota bacterium | reverse complement strand
ATAACGGACTCCGAGACATAACGAAGGGTGCCTTCCGGATCCAACACATTAAAAAGATACAAGCGGGGGTCGCTGATTCGATATTGAACGATCCATTCCACCTCGGCGGCATTGAGGTCGCCGGTGACCATACTTTTTTCGCGGTCCCTTGTCCGGGGTTCAGAAAATTGGTTGTTATTACTCGCTCCTAAAGTTGCAAAGCCAAACTCCTGTTTGAGCTGGCGACGAACTGGTAGGACATAAACCTTATCCACTCCGTAAGGTGCTTTGAATCGCAGGCCTGGCTCGACCGTTTTGAGGTATTTTCCAAATCTTAAGACAACCCCCTGGGATTCTGCTTGTACCGTGTAGGTGGATGTGATGACTCCACTGATCACCGCTATGGCAATGACCACCCATAGGATCAAGCCGTTGCGGATAAATTCAGGGATACGAATTTCAATTGGTTCATTCATAATAAAAAGGTCTGAGAAAACAGGATGGCGTGCGTAAGGTCAATAGAGGACGGATTTATTCCGCAATCCAATCATTCAATTTCATATTTGGAACGGATGGACTGGCCAACTTGTTGGGCGTCATAAGAAAATCCATCCTTTGCTTCATGCTTGAGCATACGAATGGTCTTGGTGACAAAGGCAGTATCATGAAAAAACGAATCTTCCATGTGATAATGTCTATGAAATGGATAAGCCGATGGGATTTGGTCGATGGATGAACCTGATTCAGAATCCACCACCTGAAAATAAGAGTATCCTGACTCCAGGGTCACTTCGGAGCAGCGCAACAGACAAAGATCGCCAGTCATTGGATGATCTCCCCCCCGAAAAGTGATCCGTCTGACATCCTCACCAACCTTGGTTTCAGAGTAGGATCCAGGACCATAAATACTCCCCACTCCACAACCAGCGAAAATGAGCGGGATGGAAACTAACAGGACTTTGGGGATTGGAAAGAGTTTCAAGATCCCACTACCTACTCTGCAAAACAGAAACAATCAAATAGGATAAACTCAGGAAGCCTCTTTCTTTGATTCCCTCTTGCGAGTATTAAAGTCCAGGATCCTCTTACGAAGGCGAATGAGTTTAGGAGTCACCTCAACCAATTCATCAGGTCCAACATACTCAATTGCCCGTTCCAACGAGAACTTAATCGGAGGAGTCAGGGCTTCCGACTTATCACTTCCGGATGCACGGTGATTAGTCACATGCTTAGCTTTGGTCGGATTGACCGGCAGATCCTCCGACCGGGGGTTCTCCCCAACAATCATTCCCTCGTAAACTTCCTCACCAGCCCCGATAAATAATTTTCCACGAGTCTCAATATTTCGCAGGGCATAAGTCATGGACTCCCCCTTCTCCATCGAAACCAAAGTGCCGGTTTGGCGGGTTCGGATTTCCCCGGAAACGGGTCGGTATTCCAAAAACAAATGGGAAAGAATGCCCTGCCCACTGGTCAGGTTTAAAACCTCAAATTCCAAACCAATTAATCCACGGGTAGGGATAATGGCCTCCAAACGGGTCCAACCATTGGATGCAGACATATCCTGCACCTGCCCCTTGCGGTTGGCAACAGCTTGCATACATCCACCCAGACAGTCATCAGGCACTTCCAAATAGAGAGTCTCATAGGGTTCACAAGTTCTCCCATCAATTTCCTTACGAATTACGGATGGCCGACTGACCAAAACCTCAAAACCTTCCCTTCGCATGGTTTCAACCAAGACTGCCACCTGCATAGCCCCACGGGCACTTACCTTAAACTCGGTAGCCTCATCGCCATCCTCAACCTTAATCGAAACATTGGTTCGAGCTTCACGGAATAACCTTTCACGAATTTCGCGTGAAGTTACCCGGTCTCCATCCCGGCCAGCCAGAGGACCGTCATTCACTGAAAATGACATCATCACTGTGGGGGGATCGATCTGCACAAAAGGAAGAGCCTCCGCATCTGGACTACCCGAAAGAGTTTCACCAATATCAACTTCCTCGAAACCAGAAACTCCGACAATGTTTCCGGCCACACCCTCAGAGAGGTCTTGGGTGGCCAATGCACTGTATTCAAAAACCTTGGTTACTTTGGTGCGGGGAGAGACTCCATTTTCTCCTAATCTCCACACTGGATTACCCGCCTTTACCGAACCGGAGAGTACTTTTCCAACAGCAATCCGTCCCACATAGTCCGACCAGTCAACATTACTCACAAGCATACGGAAATTTGGGTCATCTTCAATGGTTGGGGGAGGTACCCGGTCAATGATCGCCTGAAATAAGGGATGCATATCCGTGCTTTCATCCTCTAAATTCACTTTGGCAAATCCTTCCTTGGCACTGCCAAAAAGAAAAGGTGCATTAAACTGTTCGTCCGATGCCTCCAGTTCCAAAAAGAGTTCCAAGACCAGGTCCTGCATTTTGGCAGGCTGAGCATTGGGACGATCGATCTTGTTTACAAAAACCACCGGTAGCAATCCAGAGGCCAACGCTTTTTGTAAAACAAAACGGGTCTGAGCCTGTGGACCATCATGAGAATCGACAACCAGCATCACCCCGTCCACCATTTTCATCACCCGCTCCACTTCTCCACCAAAATCGGCGTGACCAGGGGTATCCACCACATTGATCAAATAATCCTTCCAACGAACGGAAGTGTTCTTTGCCTTGATGGTGATCCCACGTTCGCGTTCTTGGTCCATCGAATCCATCGCTCTTTCATCAATTGCCTGGTTTTCGCGAAAGACTCCGGATTGCCTAAGCAATTGATCGACCAAAGTCGTCTTGCCGTGATCGACATGAGCGATGATCGCGAGGTTACGAATGTGAGTGGAGAGTGTCGCTGCGGAATTCATGCAAGCGAGCAGAAGTATCGACTTATAAGGCGGTTGGCAAGGTCAGCTTACCTTCTTTGTAAAAATATTTCGCCCCTGCTCTATTCCCTAAAAACCCCTAATTTCACAAGCTCATTAATCCAAGCAAAGTAACCGAAAGCACAGCCGTAAAAATTCCCCAAATAATACTCTTTACCCAGACTTCGGACTCTTGACTGATATCTACTTTGATCATTGAAATTTTCATCACATCCTCCTGATTAATATTTTATAACTTAGTTTGCATGGTGCGTGCCAATTTCTGGAATCAATCATTGAATGTAGAAAGTTTTCAAATTTGGGTTCAGATTATCCCAGAGTATGAACGGTATTCATTGATTAAATTATTATTTTTAAAGGAATCAGGCTACCTTTCGGATTGTCCTTTCTTAAACGCTGCCTTCAGATGAGCAGACATGCATTTACTCGAGGAAATTACGGTCATCGCCACCGTCAGCGTGGTGGTCACTCTTATTTTGGGGCGACTAAAACTTCCGGTGGTGGCCGGACTTGTTTTATCCGGGGCCCTAGTCGGCCCTAAAGCTCTCTCCCTAGCCCATGACCTGGAGGCCATCGAAGTGATTGCCGAGGTCGGAGTAATTTTCCTGCTCTTTACCATTGGTTTGGAATTCTCCCTTGCTCGGCTGAAAAATATTTTCCGACAGGTCGCCCTTGGAGGATTACTTCAGGTAAGTGTCACCGCCCTGGTTACCTCTGCTGTCTGTCTCAGCCTAAATCTTTCCCTTCCAGAAGCCATCGTCTATGGTTTCGTATTTGCCTTGTCCAGCACGGCACTCGTGTTAAGAACCCTTGGGGAACGGGGAGAATTGGATGCCCCTCATGGCCGCTTTATTGTGGGCACTCTCATTTTCCAGGATCTATGTATCGTACCGATGGTGCTGATCGTACCCCTTCTTTCTCAGGGGCTCACAGAACCCGCCACTTGGCAGGCTATAGGAATCGCTCTGGTTAAAGCTGCCTTGGTCGTCACCCTCCTCTTTGCCACTTCACGCAAGCTCGTACCTATTCTTTTTCGCTGGGTTGATTCCAGTCGGAGCAATGAAGTCTTTATCCTCACGGTTCTATGCCTTTGTATTGGTACCGCATACCTAACCTCCCTCACCGGGTTATCCCTCGCCCTTGGAGCCTTCCTCGGTGGAATGATTGTGGCTGACACCGACTTTCGTCACCGGGCAATGGGAGACATTCTTCCGCTACGCGACGTCTTCGTCAGCTTCTTCTTTGTTTCGCTGGGCATGTTTTTTGACTTCCAGTTATTGGCTGAAAAACCAATGGAGGTAGGCCTCCTCCTTCTTGCATTTATTGGAGGCAAGGGTTTACTGGCGATCCTTGCAGCATCCTTCATGCGTTTCCCTCCTCGGGCGGCCTGGCTCGCTGGAGTTGGCCTAGCCCAGTTTGGGGAATTTGGATTTATCATCCTTCAGCTTGCCATTCACGAAGGTGTGGTCATGGAGTCGGATATTGGCCCCCTCCTTAATGCTGGAATCCTCAGTATGTTCCTCACTCCCTTACTGGCATACAAGGCTCCTCATTTTACCGCAGGAGAACGGGCACTCGACCCACTTGCAAAATTATTGCGTGCCCGCAGTGCAGAGGAACTGGAACACCGCACTGTTGGTCATAACGATCATGTGGTGGTGATTGGATATGGGCTGGCTGGCCGATTACTGACCAACAGCCTCAGCCGGTTAAAAATCGAAGCGGTCGCACTCGAGATGAATTCCGACAATGTAGAACTAGGTAGACGCATGGGCGACCCGGTCTATTACGCCGATGCTACTAGTGTGGAGGCCCTCGGCCATGCTCATGTCGAGACCTGCCGGGCTATCGTCATAATGATTAACGATAATAAAGCCATCGAGCGGGTGATCTCCACTATCGCTCGGATGAAGGTCGAAGCCCCTGTATTTGTCCGCACCCAGTACATGCGTGGATCTGAACTGTTAAGTAAGGATATGCCCGTCAATGTGGTCGCCTCTGAAGTGGAAGGTGGATTGGAAATTCTTTCCCTTGTTCTTAGACAGCTCAATATACCAAGAAATCTAATTGTTCGTGAAATCGATCAGGCACGAGAAGAAACGATGCACTCGGACCGCGACCACTCTACCTCTCCCCTTCCCCTTGAGGCTCATGCGGGACTCAAAGACTTAAAAGTGGAGAAACTTTTGGTGACCGAAGGCAGTAAAGTGATTGGTAAGTCACCGAGGACCCTTGATTTAGCCGAAACGAAAGGGATATCGATTCTCGCAATCCGGCGGCAGGAAACCCTGCTCGTCCACCGCCTCGCGGATACTGCATTTTCCGTGGGCGACTTGGTCTACTGCATTGGCAGCGATCAGGACCTGCTAAACATCACCCCTTGGTTTGATGAGGATAAAGCGGTACAGGAAGCGGATGCCCATGGCTGATCCTGTTTATTTTCGACTTCCCTCAAGAAAAAGCCGAACAATTCACACAACTACTGGACTCGGGTGCGACCTCTAACCGCTCTTCCGGGATAAGATTCCCGCAAAAGATGCAGCAACCAAACTGGCCGTTATCCATTCGCTGCAATGCAGATTGCACTGCCACTTTTTGCATTTTTTTCCGCCTGCGAGCCTCCAAAATAAGTTGCTGATCCTGCATCGCCTCCATTCTCGACAGCCGACCCAAGCCCCTATCTGGTGAGACTGCTTCAGCAGATTCCTCGGTTTTTTGCAGATACTGCTCAATTTCAACTAAGGACTCCTCCAAAGGTCTGCGATACCTTTCAAAACCTTTCGATTTGCTCATTCTTACATCGCAGGGTCAAGAGAGGACTGGGTCAACCCAAGAATCACTCTCCTCCCTAGAGTACTTTTTTATGGAAAATCGGATGAAAAGCTTGAATTCATTCAGTCCTTTGATCAAATTAAGGGATATGAAAATTGCACTCTCTACTCTCTTTTTAGCTCTACTCATGCAGCCAGCTCTCTTTGGAGCCGAAAAATGTGCCCTGATGAAGGACGACGATATCGATCCCGAGGAATATTCCGAGGTAATGGGCAAGAAGATTGAATTTTGCTGCGGCACCTGTGTGAAAGCATTCGATAAGGCTACCGCTTACTACATCAAGGCCGTACCCGCATTGGCCGCCAAGTTTTCCGAAGCCGAGAAGAAGGAACTCGGTGTAGACAAGGTCGAATTGCTCGAGCAACGCTACTGCCCAATCTACCCAGATCGCATCGTTAACCCTGAGTGCAAGACTGAGGAGTATAACGGAAAAACAGTTTATTTCTGGTCCTCCAGCGCACAGCGTAAATGGAAGAAAGATCCAGAAGGATACTTTAAGAAAGCGATGGAAGCAGGCCTTCTTCCCCAGTTTAAGTCCTAAACCTTCTACCTCCCTTTATCCAAAACCCTGTCGGGAAAAACCCCGCCAGGGTTTTTTTATTCCTCCTTGGAAACGAAGGCGTAAAGCACGCCTGACTGGCATGACACCTTTACCTCATCAGTAGAGCAGCGGTTGCTTTGGCTGATCATCCTGTCCCAGGCAAAATCGGCACCCGACAGCTCCCACTGCAAACCAGAACTGACTACATTCCCCACCTCTCCTATCGGAATCAGACTGATCGGGGCACTGGCACGCCCGCTCAAAAAAAGCGGACAAGCAGGGGTAATCCGGCGGGCCCACTCATGTGAGTCATCGAATATGATCTCAACGGATGGATCGACCCGAGCGGCAATCATCAGATTACTGAGGCAGTGATCGGTCCGTTTACCAAGTCCGCCCAGAACAACCAATTGCCCGGGCAACCCGCGGTTCTCCAGCCAGTCTAAAGCCTTTTCAAAATCGGTAAGATTCTGGTCGCTTACCCGCTCGATGACCGAACGGGGAAAGATTGTTTCGATCTCCTGCAAATCTCCGCAGGAATCAAGGTCGCCAAGAATAATATTCGGCTCCATCCCAGCATGACGATGAGCGAGCCATCCACCATCCACCGCAATGGATATTTCGGCCTCTTCCGCACGCCATTGCAGGAGTTCGGCCGAGGGTGCATGGCCCGCCAGGGTTATGAGCACGGTGGAGTCAGCAACCACAGAAAACCCGAGTTATTGGAAAAAGCCTCTTTGCTTTTCGCTAATCGAAAGGCCGAGCTTTTCCATCACCAAAAGCATATCTTCCCAGACCTTGCGTTTGCTCGACTTACTGGGATTGTGCAGTAGGTAGGATGGGTGATAGGTGACCATCAGCGGAGTGCCCTCATATTGGTGCCAAGTTCCACGCATCTGCCCGAGACGTCTCTGCGGATCGGGGCCAAGCAATCCATCCGTGGCAGTCTTCCCCAAGGCGACCACCACTTTGGGCTTCACAATTTCCAATTGGGCTTTGAGGTATGGGAGACAAAAACTCATCTCCTCCGAGGTGGGCGGGCGGTTCCCGTAGGAACTATGGTGACGCGGTCGAAAATTTACCACATTCCCAATATAAACGGACTCCCTCGATAGACCCATCGCGGAAATAATCCGATCAAGGAGTTCACCGGCAGGCCCAACAAAAGGCTCACCTGCCTTCTCCTCTTCCGCTCCTGGTGCTTCCCCGCAAAAAAATAAATCTGCATCCAGACTTCCAATACCAAATACGACCTGAGCATCCGGGTTCAACTCCGACTTGCAAACCTCGCAGCCTAAAACACGATTCTTTAACCAATCCCATTGCTCTTGTTTCGATCCCTCAGGCAAGGAGAACTCAGGTGGGCTTAATAGCTTTGGGTTGGTCTCAGTGGCAGAAGTTTTAGGTGAAGCAGTTTGACTATCCCCTACTGAAGGGACTGAGGAAACTCTATGATCCACTTGGGTAACCTTCTGGACTGGTGGCTCGGACTTTGGTTGCTGGTTTTTGGAATTCTCTTCATTTTCATGTCCAAGGAGTCGCTCAAGTCCCTCAATGGTTGAGTCCTCCATGTAAATAAGCCGAACTCCTTCCGTTCTCTGGCGTCTTAATTCATCCAAGACTGCATGAACAGCTTCTACAGGATCAAGTACTGAGGAATCACTCATCCCTTTAGCTGAATCCGTTCCACATATTTCGCCAATAAATCAAATTCCAGGTTTAAGGTATCTCCAGGCTTTCGCCCTTTTAAGTTGGTCTGATCCAGGGTGTGGGGAATGAGCCACACAGCAAAGGATAAATCCGTTACCTCACAGACCGTAAGGGAGCATCCATCGACTGCAATGCACCCTTTATCCACGAGATACTTCGCATTTTTCTCCTCTACCCTAACCTGCAAGTAAAGATTTTTTCCTCGCTCTTCAAAAATTTCGATAAGACCCGGGCCATCCACATGACCAGTGACAAAATGCCCACCTAACCTGCCATTTGCCGCCAGAGAACGCTCGAGGTTTACACGATCCCCCACTTGAAGATTACCCAGATTCGTCCGCTTGAGGGTCTCCTCCAATAGATCAAAGGAGCCATCGGTTGAGCCATCCTCCTTCATGGTCAGGCAGCATCCATTTACTGCCAGACTGGCCCCAGCCTCCAAACCGTCTCCATCCGCAAAAGGCAGATCAAGTTGGAGCAACCAAGACTCCTCCTGCTCCTTCAAGTTCTTGACTACACCAACGCCTTCTACAATTCCGGTAAACATAATATTACACTAATCAACCATATGAAAGTCACAGGCAAATTGGAAAGATAATTTGACCAATATATTACGCTGAATAGCTTAAGGATTACCTAACATGCATAATTTCCGCTTTCATTTTATCTTTCTTCTGCTCTTTTCACTTGCTGGTTTATCAACCATTTTCGCTCGTAGCAGTGCGTCCATCAGCACTCTTAGTCTTGTACCCGCCGACTCCATCCTTGTTCTTAGTGTGGATGGGGAAAAAATGATCTCCAAATCTGGCATTCTTTCGAGCAAGCAATGGAATCACTTGCTTGAACGCATGGAAGAAAATGGTTCTCCTATCCGTAAATGGCTTTCTGATTCCAACCAGAGCGGTATTGCCTGGGAGGAGCCCTTACAATTTTTTGTCCGCCTGATTGAAGGAGAACGCCCCTACCCCCAGTTTGGTGCAATCCTCAAGACGAGCTCGATCACCCAAGCCGACGACACAATTAGCGGTCTGGCGGATTTTCTTGGTCTTCGCCCATCTAAGAACAATTCTAAGGTTTTCCAGCGTGCAACTCAGCCTTTCGCAATAGGACGATCTGGAGAATTTTGCTTCCTCCTTGGCACCCTCTTGTCTACCCAAGACATACAAACTCTCCCACCTGAAAACGATCTGTCTTCCTTTATCGATTCTCTCAGCCTAGTTGAGCAAACCAGTGAAATGCCATCATCTCTGGCAAATCATGCTAAACACTCGGCGGATGTAAGTCTTTATCTGGAGGGAACTGGAAACAGTAGAATGTTTGAGAGCATGAGTGGAAACACCTTATTGGGTTCTCTATTCCCGCTCTTCGATCCTTTTTTACAGGACTCCTTTGGAATATTCCTACAATCTGAACCAGGGACTATCTCCATTGAAGCCCATAATTATTCGCTCTCAGAACAGGCAGAGAAACCATCAGTCAACTCTTTGGAAATGATCAACCAGTTACCCGGTGATGCTCCTCTCGTTGCCCGGATGAGTCTACCCGAAAGTCGTTTTCAGTTATTTCTCTCTGATGCGGTGGACACCGTGCTCAAATTTTTGTCCGGAAACAAACTGGGTGCAGATACTGATTTACCTGGATTCGATTTGAGTGCCCGGGAACTTCTGAAATTTCCCAGTGGTGATTTTGTGATAGCGGGTGGAGATTCCAGTACCAAGTTAATATCGCTCCCCAATGGTCAGTCGATTGCCCAGTCCACTCTCCTATGGACTGGCGGGATGAAAATCGCTCAACCTCTGGCCTTTCGCGAACTACTTGCCGGTATGAATGCGGGCTTGGGTCTCTCCCCACTCCTGGAGGCCCATCAACTTAAACTGACTGAATCTAAAAATTCCCTTTGGATATCTTCCCCGGAATATACCCGGGAAATCAAGCTGGGAAAGCCTATCGAGCCCCTTTCTTTTGAGCGTAGAAAATTATTGAACAATCATCGGTTTGCTTTGGACTTCAACCCCAAGGCTGCTGCCCGCTCCCTCCGTGAACCTGATGGTCTGAGCTTTGATCAGCTAAAACAAATCAGCTTGCTTGATGATTACAGCAACTTATCTATCCGCTTAGATCAGAAAGGAATCTTGCGGGGAGATCTTAAACTCAGCCAACCCGACAAGCATGGATGGCAAGTACTTACAGACCGGATTGGCCAGGAATGGGTCGATCAGATCAATGCCCGCTTATTTCTGGCCATCGCTCAGGATAACCTGAATGAAGTAATCGAAGCGGTAACCATGGGTGGCTTAATCAATGCAAATGATCGTTTTGGTCACTCCCCCCTCCATTATGCTGCGTACAAAGGGAATCCATTCATTGTTGATTACCTCCTCAGGCATGGTGGCAACCCCAACACCCAGGGAAACCATTTATCCACTCCCTTGCATAGTGCTGCCTGGGGAAAAAACCAGGAGGTGGTTGAACTGCTTCTTGAAGACGGTGCCGAGGTCGATGCCCGTACGGACGAACTGGAGACTCCCCTCATGACTGCAACCCTCAGGGGCCAACTCCAAACCGTTGAAACCTTGCTCGCATTATCGGCCAATCCTCATGCGGTCGATGCTTATGGATCGAACCTCATTGATCTGGCGGGTGCCAGTGGCAACTCATCGCTGGTCGAATTATTCAAGAGTTTGAATGTGAAAATCTCCCACCCCTTACATTTAGCTGCTGGCACGGGTGATTTTAAATCCGTTGACAGTCTGCTGAGCTCCGGTCACTCCATCCATGAACAGGATACCTTCGGAGCAACCCCCCTACTGGTTGCAACGGTGGCAGGGAGAGAAGATATGGTGGACTATTTGTTGGAAAAATCAGCCGACCCCAAAGTGGAAGCCAAAGATGGATACTCCCTGCTTCACGGGGCTGCATTTTCCGGAAATAAAACTTTGATCCGTAAAATGCTGGCCTATGGACTGGATCTAAACCAACGATATGGACCCGACCGGATCACCCCGGTGGATGTGGGAGAGGAAGGGAGTGAAGGTCTTATCTACTTACGTTCCATGGGAGGCCGTTCCAGTTGGGAACTGGGTCCCGAAGAAAAGTGACCTTACCGATCCCTTCCGAGGGAAAATATCTTTTTTCCGGTCCGGGTTAAGCATCGGTCCACCTCCCTGGCATGGGGCACAAATTCTTCGAGCTTTGCCCAAAAGCGGGTGGAATGATTCATCTCTGCCAAATGAGCTAGTTCATGAAAAATAACATAACTACCCAAATCTCTGGGCAATAAGATGATTCTCCAATTCAATGAAACGGTGCCCCGATGCGAACAGGAACCCCAACGCGTTACCTGGTCCCCGATGCGAACTTTGCCGGCTTTTAGCCCGGTTCTCTCTTCAGCCCACTGTACCCAGTCAGGTAAGAACTGACTCGCCAACTTGCGGCACCCATCCTTAATCATCGCTTCCTTTGGATTCCCTGCATTTACATGAATTGAAATCCTGTCATTTTCTAGACGGATCCATGGCCGATCGGTCTCATCAGACTCCACAACCATTACCTCTCTTTCGCTCATTTGATGGCTTAGGCAAATCCTTCCGCCGTCCTTAAAATATTGGCCTAGAGAAATAGGCTTTGGGAACTCGAGGCTTTTTCTGAGCAACCAATCTTCGTGATCATGCAAAAACTTTTCTGCCATCCGCCAACTCATCCTCTTCGGAAAAGTCAGCAAGGCAAAGTCTGGTCTTTTTAATTTTAGATTAATCCTTCGGGAACGGGGGCTTTTTCTTACTTCACAAATTATCCTCTGCGGATTCTTCTCCCCCTCAAATTCAATGATTTTTGATCTGGAAGTTTCCAAGTTACGAATCGGACTGAACGCTTGATTCCTCAAATTTACGGACTTGTGAGGCTGCAAATTTCCTCAGTGCCGACTCTGGGTCAATTCCACTTTCCCGGCAGGCAGCCACCCATTGAAAGAGCATACATCCAGCTTCTTGCTCCGTTAAATCTTTTGCAGACTCCAGAACGGCTTTACTGTCCCACTCCCCTGAGTCCTGAAACCCAAGCTTCACTGCCTGCTTGTAGACCTCCAGAGCATAAAGGGTTGATGGGAGCTGAGGAGGAAGTTTCTTAAACAAACCTTTCCCGGGCTCTTCCCCTCGTGCTTTTTTTTCCTCGGCCTTAATTTTTTCCCAGCGATCAATCACGGCATCCGCATCCTCCTCCTTATCCTCAGGGTCGCCAAAGACATGAGGATGCCTGCGGACTAATTTTTCTGATATCTCGCGGGCCACATCCTCCAGGTCAAACTTCCCTGCCTCTTCTTCAATCTGGGAATGAAAAACAACCTGCAACAAAAGATCGCCCAGTTCTTCCCTTAGCAATTCTGTGTTTTCCGTATCAATCGCCTCCAAGACCTCGGCGGCTTCTTCCACCAGACAACGGGCAATCGATTGGTGGGTCTGCTCCTGATCCCAGGGGCATCCGCCTGGTGCCCGCAATGTGGCCATCAGTTTTCTTAGTCGAAGAATTTCACTCATAGTCTTTTTTGTAAAAATCAAACGCTAATGAACTTTCAAAGGGGTCATGACCTCACCTTGAAATTTAATTTTGTATTTTGTACCCCCAAAGCCTTGCTTGATTTTTACTCGAAGTGGGTCGTCTTGAATTCTGCCATGTAAATAAAAGGTTCCAAATAGTCCCCTAATTTGGTCTTGTTTTACTCCATCAACGATCAGGCAATACTCAGTAAAGAACAAATTGCTTCTGGCTTCGATCAAGACTTCAGCGTCCCGAACTTTCAATTCGTGTAAGTCATTTAACAATCCCATAAAATTCTCCTCCCAATATTTTCAGTAATTGAATACAAAACATTTTAATCTAAATTGATATTTCTTCGAGTCACTGCACTATTGTCTCCACAGAGCGGACTTGCAAACTCATAGCCTGAGAATTTCAATTTATCATACTTTACAGACTTAATGGACAAACTATCGGAAATCATGGCGGCCAAGCGACGGGAAATTGAGCCCCGTATTCGCCCCGTACGAGACAGCGAATTATCCAATCTTGGAGAACGATTGAAAGGAACAGTCTCATTTCTGGAAGCTCTCTCCAATCCAGATGAACTTTCGGTGATCGCAGAGATTAAGAGAAAATCTCCTTCGGCTGGGGACATTGCTCCTGCAGCCTCCGCCGTAGAACAGGCACGAGAATATGTAAACGCACAGGCAGATGCTTTATCCATCCTGACCGATGAACCCTACTTTGGAGGATCTTTGGAAGATCTTTGGAATGTAAACGATTTTCTTTGCGTGCATAACCGTAGCACCCCCACCCTCCGGAAAGACTTCATGGTTCACCCGATTCAGGTTCTCGAAGCTCTAGAAGCTGGCGCCCGGGCCATCCTCCTGATCGTTCGTGCCCTCAATGATGAGGAACTTAAAGTTTTAAGAAATGCAGCCGATTTGGCCGGACTCACCTGCCTCTATGAAATTCATGAGGAAGCAGAACTCGAAAAAGTATTACCTCACCAACCTCTCCTTCTTGGAGTAAACAACCGGGACCTCAAAAAATTCAAGACGGACCTTGCGGTAACCGAGCAGCTCTTTCCGCAAATCCCTGAAGGGATCATCAAGGTAAGCGAGAGTGGAATCCTTGAACCTGAAGATGCCTGGCGAGCCCGTGAGGCGGGAGCCGATGCTGTGCTCTGCGGCGAGGCTCTGATGCGGGCGGAGGATGTGGAAGATTTCATCGCCGAGATGAAAGACTGCAACTGAAGCAAAGGCTTCGCCTACCCTCACCCTATGGCATTAAGCCCATCTGAAACAACTCGGTTGCTTCGCCAACTCGAACACCGACCCAATAAAAAGTTGGGGCAAAATTTTTTGATTGATGGCAATCTAGTTGAAAAATCGATTTCCATGGCGGACTTACCCTCGGGAATTCCGGTTTTAGAAATTGGTCCAGGCCTTGGAACCTTAACCCAGAAATTACTATCCCTGGGTCATGCTGTATTTGCTGTCGAAATTGACCGTCGCTTGGAAAAACATCTTCGGGAAGAACTTGCTCCATTTGTGGATTCAAACCAGCTCAATCTCTTACGAGCTGATGCGGTCAAGTATCCAACCGGAAACCTGCCCGAGGACATTGACTTGTATGCCGTTGTAGCAAATCTACCCTACGCCATATCCTCCGCCTGGATGGAAGGATTACTCGGTTCAGCAAAATTGCCTACGCGAATGGTAATGATGCTACAAAAAGAAGCTGCAGACCGAATGCTTGCCCATGCTGGAACTAAAGAATTCAATGCCCTATCGATTTTCTTACAATCCTGCTTCCAATCAGGAGGTGCTCATTCGGTACCCGGGCAATGCTTTTACCCAGCCCCTTCAGTTGATTCTGTTTTACTCCGTATGGACAGACTCCCCAATCCGGTAGCTTTCTCCCAAGAAGCCCGCAAACTGGTCCGGAGAATTTTCACTCAACGGAGAAAACAAATCGGGAGCCTTATTAAAAATGAGTCCGACGAAAATCGAAAATTGATGCAGGACTGGCTGCTCGAGGAAAATTTGTGCCCAACGATCCGCCCCGAAAAGATTGAGGTCGCTCAGTGGCGAACTTTGGCCAGACAGATCCCCTAATAAAGTACCAATTCAGCAGAAGAAACCTAAAGATTAGGCTGCACAACACTTTTTGTATTTTTTGCCACTCCCACAAGGACAGGGATCATTTCGACCCACTTTGGGCTCTTCCCTGACTACTGGAATAGCTACCGTAGGAGCGGAAGGTTGATCCAACTGGGGTGCTGGGGATGATGCGGCAGAAAAACGGTCAAATCCTGCTGATCCGCCCGAATCGGGGCCTGTCGACTTGGCGGACTTACTCAAAGTATTGAGCATATTTTCAAAAGCGGCCAGGTTGGTCGCTGCCCGAAACATACCGGAACAAACCTCGGAACGCATCGAGCCCATCATCTCCTCAAAGGCACGAAAAGCTTCACTCTTATACTCGCTCAGCGGATCCTTCTGTCCATATCCACGCAAACCAACACTGCGACGAAGTTCTTCCATCTCAGTAAGGTGGTCCTGCCAGTGCACATCCACCGCATTCACCACAACATAACGCTCAAGACTTTGGATCTGCTCAGGGTTCTCCAGTTTCCTTTTCCCTTCGTAAGCCTGTTTAATTTTCTCAAGAATTAAACTTTGGGTACCTTCTTCTCCAAGTCCCACAAATTCTTCAGCAGATAAGTTGAGCGGAAAAGTAACATTCAGCCACGAGGCTACCAAGGATTCAAACTCGGGCATCTCAGAAAGCTTCGAGGCTTTGTACTCAGTTTCTGGAACCGTTGCCAACCTTTCACTCACTTCCTCTTCGACTAACTCCAAAAGAATTTTCCCCGGCTCGTCTTCCAAAAGGACATCATTTCGGACGGAATAAACAATTTCACGCTGCCTATTCAGGACATCATCGTATTGAAGGAGGCGCTTACGGATCGAATAATTTTGCTGTTCCACCTTTTTCTGAGCGTTTTGGATGGACCAATCGAGGGTACCATGTTCCAGCATTTCATCATCCCCAAAAGATTTTTCGAGCATCTTGGATAGTGCACCTTGATTGGCAAACAACCGCATCAGGTCATCTTCCAAAGAAACATAAAATCGGGAAGATCCTGGATCTCCCTGACGGGCACATCGTCCACGCAACTGGCGGTCAATCCGGCGTGACTCATGTCTTTCCGTACCCAACACGAGCAGACCACCCAAATCCTTGACTCCTTCGCCCAGTTTAATATCCGTTCCCCGACCCGCCATATTGGTGGCAATAGTCACCGCACCTTTTTGGCCAGCCTGAGCAACAATCTCCGCCTCTTTTTCATGAAATTTTGCATTGAGTACGGTGTGCCGAATATTGGCCCGCTTAAGCATGCGGCTAAAAACTTCAGAAGATTCCACCGATGCCGTTCCCACAAGCACGGGTTGTCCACGCTTGTTTGCTTCGGTTAAATCTTCCAATACCTGATTATATTTTTGCCGCCTTCCTTTGAACATCAAATCATTCAGGTCTTTGCGGATACACTCACGGTGGGTCGGAATGACCATCACTCCTAATCGGTAAATGTCATGAAACTCTCCAGCCTCAGTCTCAGCAGTACCAGTCATACCAGCCAACTTGTCATACATCCGAAAATAATTCTGGATAGTGATGGTGGCATAAGTCTTGGTTTCTTTCTCAATCTGCACCCCTTCCTTGGATTCCACCGCCTGGTGTAATCCATTACTCCAACGCCGGCCAGGCATCAGACGACCGGTGTTTTCATCCACGATCATGACCTTGCCCCCCTGCACAACATACTCCTTATCCTTTTCGTACAAAGCATAAGCACGCAGGAGTTGGGAAATGGTATGAATTCGTTCGCTCTTCACCTGAAACTCAACCTCAGCTTGTTCACGCTCCTTGCGCTTTTCTTCATCGCTCAGGGTCTTCTTCCGGTCAATCTCCACATAGGTGGTAGCAAGATCAGGAATAACAAAACCTTCAGGATCAGAAGGGCTAATTAACCCACGCCCGAGTTCGGTCAGGTCTGCCTGCTGATTTTTCTCATCGATCACATAGTGCAATTCTTCTTTGAGGTTATGAGCTCGCTCCTTGTTGTAATCGGAGTTCATTTCCAGATCGAATTTCTCAAAACGCTTCCGAATCTGTGCATCCTCCATCATCCGCATGAACTGACGGTGCGTAGGCATTCCACGCTTCACTTGGTAGAGCTTAGCCGTAGCCTCATCCAATGCATCCTCATCGGAATCATCGGCGGTCAAAGTTCGTTTTGCATCCTCAGCTAAGCGGTTGCATTGCCGAACCTGTGCATCGACTAATTTGGTAACCAGTGGCTTCATTTCATTGAACGGCAAAGGGTGGTCCTCCCTCATTGGTCCTGAAATAATTAAAGGGGTACGAGCCTCATCGATAAGAATCGAGTCCGCCTCATCGATAATACAAAAGAAATGATCCTTTTGCACCTGGTCTTCACGGCTGGTGGCCATGCCATTGTCGCGCAGGTAATCAAATCCGAATTCAGATGCAGTTCCGTAAGTGATATTCTTTTCGTACATCTCCCGGCGTTCCGCTGCAGGCATACTATTTTGAATACACCCTACGGTTAATCCAAGAAATTGAAAAAGGGCACCCATCCAATTGGAATCCCGACGGGCGAGGTAATCGTTTACGGTGACCAACTGACAATTCTTGCCGGAAAGTGCGTTAAGATAAAGCGGACAGGTGGACACCAGTGTTTTTCCTTCCCCGGTAGCCATTTCCGCAATATGCCTCTCATGCAGCGCCATCCCCCCGATCAGTTGCACATCATAATGGACCATCTGCCAATCAATGGGTTGGTCACACACATCAATGGTTTGCCCGCACAGTCTTCGTGCACCGTTCTTGACTACTGCAAACGCCTCAGGCAGGAGATCATCCAAAGAGGTGCCCCCCTGATAGCGTTCCATAAACTCTGCGGTTTTGGCACGCAATTCGTCATCGCTGAGGCTTTGCAGATCCTTCTCCAATTCATTGATTTGGGCAACAACTGGAACACATTTTTTGATAAACTTTCGATACTGCCTTCCCTTGAGGGATTGCATAATCGATTGAAAAGGAGAAAACAAACTCATGATACGATAAATCCTGCTTCGTTGGTTTCGATTTAACTGGAAATCGCTTTGCGAAAGTAAGGAATGGTACGTTCCAGGCCATCGGCAAGCTGGACTGTGGGCTCCCAACCCAATACCTTTTTAGCCAGGGAAATATCAGGCTTTCTTTGGGTGGGGTCATCCGAGGGGAGCGGCATCTCCACCAACTTGGAGGAGGATCCGACTTTTTCGAGTACCTGCTCCGCCAGTTCACGGATGGTAAACTCTACCGGGTTGCCTATGTTCACCGGACCCACAGTTTCTTCCTGTTCCATGGTGCGGAGAATCGCTTCCACCAAATCATCCACATAACAAAAAGAACGGGTCTGGGAACCATCCCCATAAATCGTCAGGTCTTCCCCTTTGATTGCCTGCACAATGAAATTGGATACCACCCTCCCATCATCCGGAGCCATCCTTGGACCATAAGTATTGAAAATTCTAACCACCCGGGTATCAACTTGATTTTCGCGGTGGTAATCAAAAAACAGGGTTTCTGCACAACGTTTACCTTCGTCATAACAAGCACGCAGACCAATGGGGTTTACATTCCCACGATAGCTCTCGGGTTGTGGGTGGACCTCAGGATCCCCGTAAACCTCTGATGTGGATGCCTGTAGAATCCGTGCCCCCACCCTTTTGGCCAGACCCAGGCAATTAATCGCTCCCATCACCGAGGTTTTCACCGTCTTGATAGGATTGTACTGGTAGTGCACCGGAGAGGCGGGACAGGCCATATTATAGATCCGGTCGACCTCTACTTTAAAAGGATCAATCACATCGTGGCGCAAAAGCTCAAAATTTGAGAAATCCCGTAGATGATCCACATTTTTTTTATTTCCAGTAAAGAAATTATCGAGGCATATCACCTCGTGCCCCTGTTCGAGCAGACGCTCACATATATGACTGCCCAAAAAACCTGCTCCGCCTGTAACTAATGTTTTCATAAATATCGCAAAGGTTTTTTCTAACAGATAGAGCAGATTTGGAAACCCTTCTTTTCTCAGGTAAGGAAAAGAAAAATTGGTCGGGCCGGTGAGATTTGAACTCACGACCCCTACACCCCCAGCGTAGTGCGCTACCAGACTGCGCTACGGCCCGACCGATCTGCCCGAAGGCAAGGCTAGAAAATGCTTCATCCGAGAACCAGAGTCAAGACTAAGCCCCAGACTCATAGTTGCGAATCCACGCACTGGACCAAGTTTCAAAATCACCTTTAATAATATGTAACCTGGCCTGTTCCATCAAAGAAACAAAGAAACGCAGATTATGAAGAGTAAGAATAGTTCCTGCCAAAGACTCTTTGGCTTGGATCAAATGACGCAGATAGGCTTTAGAAAATTCCTGAGATGCAAAACTATCAGTATTTTCATCCAACGGGCTGAAATCCTCCTTAAATCTCTCATTTCTCAGATTTAGGGTTCCATTTGCCGTGTAAGCCATACCATGGCGTGCCGCCCGGCTGGGCATGACACAATCAAACATATCTGCACCCAGTCCAACCATTTTCAATAATTGAGTGGGTGTACCTACGCCCATGACATACCTGGGTTTATCCTTGGGAAGAACCTGGGTTGTCCATCGAACCTGCTCCAGCATTTCCTCCTCCGATTCCCCCACACTCACTCCCCCTACCGCATAACCGGGAAAGTTTAATTCGACCAATGCGGAAGCCGACTTTTGTCTTAGTTCCTGAAACCGCCCTCCCTGTACAATCCCAAAGAGGTTTCGGCTTTCTGTGGGACCCGAACTATTCATCCACGCCTGCTGGCATGCCTGTGCCCATAGCGTTGTACGATTGACTGCACTCTCGACCTCTTCCCTCGAATCATTGGCTGCTGGGCAGACATCCAGGCACATCGCAATATCCGATCTCAAGCCATCCTGGATGGCCACCGCTTCCTTGGGTCCAAGAAAGATTTCCCGGCCGTCGAGATGGGACCGGAATCGCACCCCTTCATCCGTAATTTTTCGCAACTTGGAAAGACTAAAGACCTGAAACCCTCCACTATCCGTAAGGACAGGACCTCCCCATTTCATAAAATCAGATAATCCGCCGGCTTTTCGAACCACATCCACTCCGGGCCTAAGGTTTAAATGATAGGTATTTCCAAGAATGATCGGTGCTTGAACAACCTTTCTGATATCCCTTGGTAAAACACCTTTTATTGTGGCCTGAGTACCCACAGGCATAAAGACCGGAGTGGGTACCTCACCTCGTGGAAGATTCAATTGTCCAGCCCTTGCCTTCCCATTAGCGGAAGTATCAGTTAGCAATGAAAACCCAGGTACAATCTGGTCGGTTTTTGAGGAATGCATCCATTCCTTTATAAGTCTACTCTATGAATCGTTAAAGATATATTTCTTTTACGGTAGACTTATTGGAATTCAAGCGGAGTGTGTATCAGCAATGGAAGGTTCAGGTGCGGAAGGGATTAACTCCTGTTTTTCCCAACGGTTTGCCCAACGGTTCCAACAATCAATAGAAACCACCTCAGCCTCAATAGACTTTCGGTTACAGGCATATGTAAAAATTTCGAATGCGTGCTGCTGGGAATGGGCTAAGAAATGTCTTTTCGATAAATAGCCATGTTTTGTATTAACATATACAATCCGATATTCGAAAATATCAGCAAACTCGGGCTGGTCGGGCATATCTATACTTAACGACTCGAAATTCCAAAAAGCAAGCGACTAAAACAAAAAGATGTTAACAACTCCTAGGAATTAAGGTCTCCCCAAAAGGAATCTTGGGTAACTAGTTCAAAAATGGATCCTTGGATCCAAAATCAATATCTTCCCAACGATCAGCCCAACGGTTCCATTTTTCTACTTTATCCAAGGTGGGCATGGTTGCTCTCTTGTTGCATGCATACTCAAACATGTCCTTTGCTTCCATGAAATTATGAGCCAAGAAATATTTGTCTGAGAAACCAGCAGAACCGTCTAAGTGATAATGAAACCTGAACTCAAAAAGATCATTTTTGTGATCTATACTCATAATTAAAGAGTATCCTATTTTTTCATTTTTATCAAATTTTTCAGGCTTTTTTTACTTTTTTCAGGTCTCTCGTGGATTATATTTATTATTTTACGTATAATTTTACATTTCAATATTTACATCAAGAGTCATCCAAACTGTCCAATCCTTGGAGGTGAGAAACATCACCCCAACTTACGAGGTTCCAACCCTTCGAGGATTTTTGGATTCGGTTCACCGAACAATTAAGGAGTAAAAAATTACGGGGTGCATCCAGCCCGATCCCAAGAACATTTCTAAAAATAGCACCCAGAACACCACCATGCGTGACTGCAACTACTTTTTTACCAGGGTGCAATGTCGCCAGCTTCTCCATGGCAGAAAAACAGCGATCGGAAAACTGGCAAAAACTCTCCCCACCCGGAGGCTGATAACTGGGACCATTCTCGCAAAAGGACTGGTACACCTCGGGTTGCTTTTTCAGCATTTCATCCGTGGTCAGACCCTCCAATACACCAATATCTCTTTCGCGGAGTTCTGGCATAAGCTCAAAAGACCAATTACTGGGAGCTCCTACTAATTCCGCAGTGTGCTGAGCCCGTTGAAGGTCACTTACATACACATAATCAACCTTCTCCCTCGTCATCCTCTCTCCCAGAGCCTCTGCCTGTGATATTCCACGCTTACTCAATGGAGAATCCGCATGCCCCTGCCAGCGGCCAGTGAGATTCCATTCAGTTTCCCCATGACGAATCAAGACGATTTCTGTGAAAACTTCTGTCATAACTAAATCAGATGGGATGGCCTTGATCGCCAACCACCTTAGTTCACTGTTGGTTAATTACTTTTTCGGAAAAGGCCGAAAATTCCATTCCGGAGTACCGCTAGGATCTTCCGCATATGGGGATTTGCCTAGTCCATAGTCCTCAGGTTGCATGTCCATTTTTTTCCAATAATCCTTCTTGTCTTTAAGGAATCCGTAAAAGGATGGGTAAAAAGGATCCACATATTTAACATCTGCATTGGAGGGAACTGCCAATCCAGTCAGGTGGTAGGTCGCATTGATAAGCAAACGACGAAGGTCTTCGCTTACCAAATCCACGGAACCGCCCATGGTTGTGCAAAAAGCAGTACCATAATTTCCACTAGGAGAAGTGTATGGGTGTAACCAAGCCAGCGGTTGCATAGGCTTGTTTTTGGAGTCTACCGGTTTGGAGTCAGGATTGAGGTTTTCTGTAACCTGCCCCCGTAATAAAATAGTATCCCGATCAGTCAGTGCTCTGATTCCATACACATCAGTTGGACCAAATACATCCTTAACACTGTTCAGTATTGGGTGATCAGCATTCGCAGACTCAATGACGCCGCGTGCCCCTTCGTATTTGTGTTTACCATGGTGGCTAACCCAACCTTCTCCTAAAATTTTGGGACCGAAATCTTTGAATGATATTTTACCTCCAAAGGTACGGTCGTCCAACCACTTGAACGCATGGGTGGAGGTTCTAATACCGATAACTGGTTTACTAGCATTCAGGAATTGAGTGATATGCTTGGCATCTTCGAGTGATGGAACGCGAAAACGGGTACCAATGATCATAAGATCTGCGGAGTTCAAATGGTGCCATCCTCTCACCCCTTGGTGATTGTCGGGGTCAATGTAAGCACCTCCCTCATCCCACGAAAATAGAACTTTGCAGGTAAATCCGTGTTTTTCAGCCAAAATCTTGGCCAACATAGGCATACTCTCTTCCGTGCGGTATTCTTCATCACCGGAGACTAAGACCACGGTCTTTCCATTACCTGGCCCATCCTTACCCTCCAAATGGAGAATATAAGGGTCAGAGGCAGTTTTCGAAGAGGAATTCGGTTCCCCCGACAGAGAGGAAAAGAAAAACCCTAAAAAGGTGCTAAAAGAAAGAAAGAGTGGGATGAGAGAGGACTTCATTAAAACTTTGATTACTTATCTTCGTCAGCACCAAAAAAGGATTTAGTACCAGACCAAGCAGCTTTTGATTTCTCAGAGACATAGTTACCCGCCTTGGTTACAAAACATCCGGATAAAGAAAGCATTCCTAAGATAAGGACACCCGAAACGATGATTTTCAGTTTATTCATAACAGTTTGATTATAGATTAGAATTAAAGTGCTCTGTTTGAGCTTCTTTATTTGTACCTGTAATCAACAATGTCACAAGGAATTTTTTCCCAATTAACTGGATCTAAAATTGAAGGATTTTATTTCATATGGGGAATGACTTTAAGATTCGCCTTTTGACCACATTTCATTAAGATAAATATCATGTTCAAAAATATACCATTCAATCGGGTGGAATGGGTGACGAGTGGTTTTCTCATCTTCACTGCCATACTTACTTTAACTGCGGTTCCTTATTATCTTTGGACCTATGGCTGGGACTGGTTCCTTTTCGGAGTTTTTCTCTTTTTTTACATCTCCACCGGCATGAGCATTACCGTTGGATACCACCGACTGTTTTCCCATAAGGCGTTCCAAGCCAAATGGCCGGTCAAACTCTATGTTCTTTTATTCGGGGCTGCTGCATTTGAAAATTCTGCGATTTGGTGGAGCTCCGAGCATCGAAAACACCATAAACATGTGGATACCGATGATGATCCCTACGATATCACCAAAGGTTTCTTCTGGGCTCATATGGGTTGGCTGATGTTTAAGCTCAAGCCTGAACCACCCCTCGATAATGTACACGACCTTCACAATGACAAACTGGTCGCGTGGCAGCATAAATGGGTTCATTTAATTTCTTTCGTGGTCAGTTTTATTGTGCCTGCCCTTATTGGATACTTCTACGCATTGTATTCAGGAAACATGCTTCCATCTGTTGGAGCTCTTGGAGGATTTCTGATCCCTGGTGTAGCCCGGGTGGTTATGGTGCAGCACGCCACTTTCTGTATCAATTCTCTTTGTCATATGATTGGCAAACAACCTTACTCCACCGATCATTCGGCAAGAGATAGTTGGGTTGCAGCCATCTTCACTATGGGAGAAGGGTACCACAACTACCACCACGAGTTTGCATGGGATTATCGAAATGGGGTCAAACCCTGGCAATTAGATCCATCCAAGTGGATCATCTGGACACTTTCCAAACTTGGTCTGACCAGCGATCTGAAAAGAGTAGCCAATGAGCGTATTCTTTTAGCTGAAGCCAAAGAGGTATCCCGTATTGTGGAACACAAATTATCTGCTTTTCAGTCCGCTCAAAATAAGAGTACTGAGATCGTGGAACAGGCATCTGCTAACCTCGAAAAATTGGGTGACCGCCTGTCCGAAATCCACAAAGAGCTTCAAACTGCCATTCGGGACAAGATTGAACTATCCAAGAGTAAACTGAGCGAACTACGCCTCGAGGTTCAATCCATGGTGCATGAGATTGAATCTTTCGGGAAGCTAGCGGTAGCATAAATTCTCTCTCACTTCCTATTTTGTCACAATCGGCTAAGATTGTGGCTTGCGAGTTACGACAATATGCATTGATTGGCTCTTAATTATATGAGCCAAATCAAAGCGTATTCTGCTAGTGCATCCAAAGCCCGCGTCCTACCGACCGAAATTGAACGCCGTCCTGTTGGGACAAACGATGTTCAAATCGCAATCGAACACTGCGGGGTATGTCACACCGATATCCATTTCGTAAATAATGACTGGGGAATGACCCATTACCCGGTTGTCCCGGGACATGAGATTGTTGGCCGAGTCACAGAAGTAGGCTCAGCAGTCTCCAATTTTCAGGTTGGTGATCGTGCGGCCATCGGATGTCTTGTCGATTCCTGTGGAGTGTGCTCAAATTGCGAGAAAGGTCTCGAACAATACTGCCTCAATGGATTTACCGCCACCTACAACTCAGAGACACAGGACCCCGGTGGTTTTACCTACGGAGGATATTCTCAAAGCATTGTTGCTAAGGAATCCTTCGTTCTCAAAGTCCCCGATAGCCTTAATGGACCAGGAATCGCCCCCCTCCTCTGTGCTGGGATTACCACATATTCTCCTCTCAAAAACTGGAAAATCGGCCCCGAAAGTAAAGTGGGTGTGATTGGTCTTGGTGGTCTTGGTCATATGGGAGTCAAATTTTCCCACGCCCTTGGTGCCCACACTACCATGATTACATCTTCTGAGCAGAAAGGGGAAGATGCCCGCCTTCTCGGTGCTGATGAGGTCTTGCTGTCCAGCTCGGTGGATGCTTTGGTCCAGGAAGCAGGAAGCTTTGATTTCCTTCTTAATACCATACCGGTTAATCATGACCTTACTCCTTACCTAGAACTGCTCAAAACCAATGGCACCATGTGCGTCGTCGGGGCAGTCGAACCGCTAAGTCAGGTCAATGCGGCTCAGCTTATTTTTGGACGTCGCAGCTTGTCAGGCTCCCTCATCGGAGGGATTGCAGAAACTCAGGAAATGCTCAATTTTTGCGGAGAGAAAAACATTCTTTCAGAAGTCGAAGTCATTCGCATGGATGAGATTAACGATGCCTACACCCGCATGCAGAAAAACCAAGTGAAATATCGCTTCGTTCTTGATTTAGGGAGTCTCAACTAAAAACGACATTTCAGTAATCCCTGAAATTGCTTAGCGGAAATAAATAGAGGATATTTAATTTTCCTCCGAAAAATTCTTATCGATCTGGGAAAAACGGTTCGAGAGGAAAGGATTCGAAATTTGCCGGCCAATACCCTTCATGTGTGCCACGTATTTATCAGCTAAAACCTCCATAACATTGGTGTTATCCAAGTGAACAGATGCCATAAAGGTTTCGTTATCTCCCTGGCGTGCAACGACATATTCTTCAGAGACTGGATGAAAACGAGTTATCGTGACAGTTGAACCCACTTCCACCTCAACACTCGCAGTTAAAGAAAGATCCGAAAGTATTACCGCTTCATTGACCACTTTGACTTCGCAAGGAAATGCAAGTGTTGAATTTGCATGGGACCAGTCCTTAATTTCATCCAAAAATTCCTGTGGGATTAGGGGAACATAAAGCTGGGATGGATCCACATCTACCAAGGCAAATTCATTCTGTGCCTCTTTTTCCAGACTGATCAGAGCAGCTAACTCCTCCTGGGATTCCATAAGCTTGGCTTTCAAAGAGTCATATTCATGATCACGAAAGCTCAATTCCTCTTTCAATCCTTGGGCTTCTTCAGAAAGAGAAGTTTTTAGGGTATTCAGATTTTTGTTCTCCAAAACGAGCTCTTCATTTTCTGCTTCGAGATTTTTTTTAAGCTCTAAGTAGAACTCCTCATTTTTCTTCATCGCATCCAATTCTTCCTCTAAGGCAAGAACGCGGACAGGTGCCTCGTGGTCGAAGGAATTGTATAAGCTGAACATTCCAATCACAGCTAAGCATGCAACCGCTAAGCTAACCATTGAAACAGGGTTGAACCTCAAGCCTTTTTTCAGGTTCTTCCTTCGTGCACGGGTCGCATGGTTAAGCCCCTCAACTTTGCTCTGAAGTTCTTTGAGGGCCGTTGTTTTTAGCGTATCTTCTTCAGAAGCCGAATGAAGGTTGGAAATCGCTTCCTCTAAATCCATTTTCACCTTCGATACCAGTTTGTTTTCCTTGAGTAGTCGATCCGCGAGCAAACCCGCTAGATTCAAACAAAGTTGACCGGCAATGGTTCCATGGCTTCCAATAAAAGAGAGCAACTGATCATGGTCCATCCTCCAAAGAATGCAAAGACCTCGGGTTTCGGAGGTAGCCGAGGCGATATGACCACGTAAAAATGCGACTTCACCAAAAGTATCTCCAGTACCAAGGTTTGCTATGGTCTGCTGTTTGCCACGGTCGTCCTTTTTGGAAAGATCCACCGAACCTGAAACAATCATGTATAAGTACTGCTGGGACTCTCCTTCACGGGCGATTAGCTCATCTTCAGCAAGCAGCCATTCACCCTCGGAAATAAGGGCCTTTGCATCATCTGGGTCCAAATTGTAGCAAAGACCAGAGGTGGGCAATTCATAGCCCGCATCCAACAAGTCTTCTTGGAATAAAGTTTTCATTTTAGTTTGTTTGTAAATTGATGAAATAAAAGTGAAAAATCAGCCCACACATGAATGTTGCATTGAATGTGCCACATTGTTCCCACTTCCCTTTTTGTTTGTTTATTTTAACTAATAGCCAATCCAGTTTAGAATAAGATCTTTTAATATCCTTAAATTGTGAATAACGCAAGCGACAATGAAGTATACTTTGGTAAATTTTGTGTAACGAAAGATCGTAAAAACCCACTTCCTGTGAGCGTTTACGAGGACTCCAACTCCTCCTTATTGATTGCAAGACTGGTGAATCTCTCACAACAATTTTACGGTTCATGAACCCAAGACAAAAAATAGCTGCCGTTTTGATTGTTACTTCCATTGGTTTATCTCAATGGAATGCTTCCGCGTTGTCTTTGTGGCCAAGCATCGTGGCCTTACTCTCGGTGGTCCTTTTTCGTAGTGCTCTCGGTGGACTCTTCCTTGGTGCAGTTTGCGGGGTCATCCTCATGTCCAATGGAAATCCTATCGATGCATTCACCTCTTTTTTTTCCCAAGTTCTTTTACCGGCTCTCTCCAGTGAATGGAACATAAGCGTGCTTATCTTTACCCTACTGCTTGGTGGATTTGCAGCTATTTTGGAAAAAGGAGGCGGATT
Organism: Verrucomicrobiota bacterium; assembly: GCA_027593365.1. Lineage (GTDB taxonomy): Bacteria > Verrucomicrobiota > Verrucomicrobiia > Opitutales > Seribacteraceae > Chordibacter. Next base: position 2,796 of record JAQCIX010000006.1, on the reverse strand, counting down.
TGATGCGATTCTTGAAAAATGGATCAGGCAAAGCGGAAAACTACGAAAGAAAGTGCAATGGTCTGCCTTTTTCATTGGAATGCTTTGTTTTTTTGACGGTCTGGCCAGTGCCCTACTCACTGGTCGTGCCCTTCGCCCAATCGCCGACCGGACCGGTGTATCCCGGGCAAAACTTGCCTATATTGTCGACTCCACTGGCTCTGCCGTTGCCTGTGTCGCCATTATGTCGACCTGGATCGCTTACCAATTATCGATGATCCGCGAGGGCTACTTGACTGCTGGGATCGAGGGCACTGAACCCTTTCTGCTTTTCCTCTCCTCCATCCCCCGAAATTTTTACTGTTGGTTCACCCTCTTGCTCGTATTTTTAACAATCCGTCATTCCATAGACTTCGGATCGATGAAAACAGCCGAAAAAATGGCGTCTAAGGAAACCGATTCATCGGATCCCACTAAGACCTTGTCTAACCAATCTAGAAAAAATGCCAGTTGCAAGGGAGTCACCCTTCCTCTGGTTTCCCTAATTGGTAGTTTGTTTATTGGATTATATTGGAATGGAGTATCGGGGGATGTCTGGCCTCTTTCTATAGATAAATTCAAGCAGGCATACGGGGATGCCCAGTCCAACCTCGTACTTTTGTACAGTTCCACCTTTGCCTGCTTCATCGCCATGCTCGCCAACAAGAAAGCAATCATCGCTAAAAAGCTCTCTCTTGCTCAGGTATTTGGTGAAGGCGTAAGCCGCTTCCTTTACCCCTCACTGGTTTTGATAGCTGCATGGTGTCTCAGTGGAACCCTTCGCGAGCTTGGTGCTTCCACCTTCCTCTCCCAGGCACTCTCCGGTACCCTCTCCCCCGCTCTTTTACCAGTCTCTGTCTTTTTTCTTGGTGTATTGATCTCATTCACCACCGGTACATCCTGGGGAACAATGGGTGTTCTCATGCCCCTGAGCATCCCTGTCTGTATATCTATAGCCCCCGGTTCTGATGCAATGATGGCCTCGGTGGTAGCTGCCGTTTTTAGCGGAGCCGTTTTTGGGGATCATTGCTCTCCGCTGAGTGACACCACAATTATTTCTTCCATCGCCTGCGAGATAAACCCCTACGACCATTTTCGTACCCAACTGCCCTACGCCCTGCTTGCCGCAAGCGTCGCCGCCCTCGCCGGCTTCATCCCCATGGGCTACGGTCTTTCCCCTTGGCTCTGCCTGCTTCTTGGGAGCATCATCCTTTTTCTCACGCCGATTGTTTTAAAAAAATCGTTTCCTGTTTCCTCCTCGTGAGCGAACAAGTCGCAATCGCCCATTCCAACATCCGGAACTTCATTGCCTTCCGAATGTTTTTTAACGCCCGTTTTTATTACCCCGTTTTTGCTGTCATCTACCTGGATTTCGGTATGACGCTCGAGCAGTTCGCCATTCTCAACTCCATCTGGGCAGCCACCATCCTGCTCGCCGAAGTACCATCCGGTGCCCTTTCCGATTTGATTGGCCGTAAGAAGATGGTGGTTATCGCCGGCACCCTCATGGTCATTGAAATGCTGGTCTGGGGATTTGCCCCCACCTCCAACCTGGATCTGCTCTTTTGGATCCTCGCTCTCAACCGCATACTGAGCGGTCTCGCAGAAGCCGCAGCCAGTGGGGCGGACGAAGCCCTGGTTTATGACTCTCTGGAGGAAGCGGGGCAAAAGGATGACTGGGCAAAGATATTACAGAAAGTAACCCGTTGGCAGTCCTTTGCCTTCATGATCGCCCTGTTAACCGGGGGAATTATTTATGACCCCGATGTAATGAGCCAAGCATGTCACTTTCTCGGCATCGAAAACTCTCTCTCACAGCAGGACACCATGCGCTGGCCCATCTACCTAAACCTCGTCACTGCCCTGCTCACCCTCATCTCAGCATGTGCACTAAAGGAAACCTCAAACTATCGTACCACCACCAACCGGCCATCGATTGCTGCCGCCTTTGAGCAAACCTGGAAAGTTGCTCAATGGATTGGCCGTACTCCGTTTGCTCTAATCGTCATTCTCGCTGCTGCCACCGTGGATAGTGTCATCCGTATGTTCATTACCATGAACAGTGAATATTACCGGCTCATTTCCTTTCCTGAGGTCGCCTTTGGTATCATCGGTTCCGTTATTGCTCTACAGGGCATGGTGGTTGCCCGTATATCCAGAGAGATGACGGAACGATTCAGCCCAAATCAAAACTTTCTTATTATTTCCATCCTCACCCTGCTTTCCTTTATTGGGATTCACTTTTTTATTCCCTACCTCGGTGTGGTTTTCTCGATGCTTCTCTTTGCCGCTATGGGCATGACCGGATTTTGCACCAGTTACTACCTCAACCAAGCTGCGGAAAAATCGATTCGGGCCACCCTTCTCAGCTTTAAGGGACTGGCTCTCAACCTTGGCTATGGAGGAATTGGAATTTTATACGCCTTGCTCGTTGCCCACCTTCGTACAAACCCTGAACTTGCAACCGACTCCGGTCTGCTTTTTCAATCCGCCGCAAACTGGTTTGCCCCCTGGTTTGTACTTACCTTTTTGGGAGTCCTCATTTTTCAGCTTAAAGTAAAAGCCAAACCTCCCGTTCGGGGATAAGGACCGGGCTCAAGAATTTCTACAGTTCCACATCGTCCTGCCAAATAAGATCAGGAGCCTTCCGCCCAGACTTTTTGGCCCATGCCTCGATCGCCTCTTCTACTTGTTGTCTAACCAATATGCTCATTTGGTGACGGACGGCAGGTGTGGATACCTTGAAAAGCATTTTTATTTCCGAACCCTGATCTTCTC
>JAQCIX010000123.1 GCA_027593365.1 Verrucomicrobiota bacterium | reverse complement strand
TTCCGGTAAGCAAAACGCTGGCGTTGCCCCAACGGTTAAAGACATCGCCTATGGGAATCACGAAAAAGAAAAGATGAACTTTTGGAAGTATGATTCTCCGGAGCCAGTGGGAGTCCTTCTCGATATCCACGGGGGTGGATGGATGGGTGGAAAAAAGGATGAGTCCAAACGCCCAAGCCAATTACAAAAGGGGTATCATCTGGCATCCATTAGTTACCCCCTGGTCAATGAAGGAGGCAGGCAACCGCAGATGCTCCATGCCGCCCTGCGTGCCGTACAGTTTTTGAGATACAAAGCCAAAGAATGGAACATCGACCCCAGACGAATTGTGGCCACTGGTGGCTCGGCCGGTGGGTGTTCCAGCCTGCTGGTTGCTTTGCACGATGACATCGCCAACCCCAAGAGCAAGGACCCGGTGGAACGGCAGTCCTCCCGCATCGCCGGTGCCCTGGTGGCTGGTGCTCAGACAACGATGAACCCGTTCATGATCAAAGAACGCATTGGTGAGAAAACCTTTGGCAACCCCATGCCCTACAAACCCTTTGGTGTCGAAACTATTGAGGAACTCACCAGCAACTGGGAAGAATATAAAAACCTCGTCCAACAATGCTCTCCTTTGAACCATTTAACCAAGGACGATCCTCCCCTGCACCTCTTGTACAATGTGAACCGGGAGTTTCCCACCAGCAAATCACCCAACGGAATCCACAGCCCCATCTTTGGAGAAATCATGCTGGAGGCATGTAAAAAAATCGGGGTGGAGTGCCACTTGCAATATCACGAAAAAGAACGCCCGCTACCCGAGGTAAGCCGGGAAGAATTTTTGAACCGCTTACTCCTGGGTACATAACGGATCAAAATTATTTCGGTTGCCTTAATCTTCTACTTAGAAACTTAACCAGCCCACCCACCAGACCGACCAAAAATCCCCCAAAGCCCACAGCCACTATAAATAAAGGGGCAGAGAACCTTTTCTTGCCTTCATTGCGAGGAAAACCGGTACAGAATACCCTCCATTCCTTCCACCCGGTTACCCTTTACCACCACCCCTTCTTTTTGGAGTAACTCGATTTTCTTTTCCACCCCAAGGGCATATCCTCCGATCTCACCATTACTGCAAACCACCCGGTGGCAGGGAATCTCAATCAGCCTAGGGTTCCGATTCATGGCCTGCCCAACGGCCCGATACGCACGGGTGCCCAAAGCCTTGGCTAATTCCCTGTATGTGGTCACCCTCCCTTGCGGAACCTGGAGGAGCAGTTGATAACATTTCTCGGCAAAAGTCACCCATATGACTTCGCTCAAAGAACGAAATAAATCAAGAGTATCTCCCAAAGCCTTCTTCAGCGAAGAATTATTTTAAAAGTGCATAAGGAAGAAATGTAGTGAAGAATCTGAACCATGGACCCCATTACTATTTTTATCATTATTGTCGGAGTATTGTTCACTAGCTTTTTATTTTTTGTCGAAGACGCATTTGAAAAGTTAATCGATCGTGTCCTTAGCTTGGTTGGGCTTCGTTCCCACTGTGGCCCATTGCATGTAACCGCAAAAGAAGGAAACGAATCCATCGAGATCACCATCCAAAACGAAGGAAGTTCTCCGGCTAAATTTGCCACTATTCAGGCGAAAGATACCTCCGGCAATCCCTTCTATCCGATCCCCTACCTGCAGGATAAGCAATGGAAGGATTCTTCCGGAGAAAAAGCACAGAACCAACTCCGTAAAAATTTCGTCAAAGAAAAGCTTTCTTCAGGTGCTTCGCTCACTGTCTATGTAAACAAAGCAGAGCTTGGGGAAATCAAAGTCAATGATATCTCTTTGTTGGACGTTCATGGAAAGGTGTGGCCCATAACCACTCCGTAAAACTAGTGAAGAAATTGTGGATGCCTTAAAACCTGGAGCAAACACACCTCCTACATTTTCTCGTAATCTGGTACTTTGGCTTAGTCCTACCATCGCCCTTCTCGCTGGTTGGGGAAGCAATAGCTTGGGCGGACTGGAGATTCCCGCCTCCATCACTCTTGGCATTGCTTTATGGACGGCACTTTGGTGGATCTTTGAAGCGGTACCCATACCAGTCGCCTCACTCATCCCTCTGGCCTTCTTGCCTATGTTTGGGGTTCTTTCTCCCCAGACCGTGGGGGAAAAATATGGGCATCCCTTGGTGCTTTTGCTCCTCGGTGGGTTTCTTCTCTCCAAAGCGATGGAAAAGAGCGGGGCTCATCGAAGGATTGCTCTCCTGTTGGTCCGTGCCTGTCCGGCCAGTGACAAGTTTCTGGTGCTGGGATTCATGGGAGCCACCGCATTTCTTAGCATGTGGATCTCCAATACGGCCACAACTCTGATGATGTTACCGATGGCACTGGCGATAATTCAGGGGAGTGAAAATCAAAAGCTGACCATCCCGCTTCTGCTTGGCATTGCCTTTGCCGCCAATGTCGGCGGAATCGGCACCCCCATTGGCACGCCCCCCAACCTGGTGATGATGGGTGCATATAAAGACCTGGGCTTTCCTGAAATGTCTTTCTCTGACTGGATGACCTTGGGAATACCGGTCACCTTAGTGATGACCCTGGTGATCTGGCTCTGGCTGACCCGTAAGGTCTCGGGCAAAGGTGCGGTCTCTCTCACCCATCCGGGAAGTTGGAGAAAGGCGGAGATTCGCACCCTGACTATTTTTGGCCTGACTGCCCTGGCATGGATCACCCGCTCGGAACCGTTTGGCGGATGGAAAACTTGGCTCGAACTCCCTCAGGCCAACGATGCCAGTGTCGCCTTTGTTGCAGTCCTCCTTCTTTTCTGTCTGCCCAGCGGAGAGAAAAAGGGAGAGCGTTTGCTCGACTGGAAAACTGCCAACCAGATTCCCTGGGGCATGCTCATTCTGGTGGGTGCGGGTCTTTGCCTGGGGGAAGCATTCAAACAGTCCGGCCTGAGCCAATCCATTGCTTCCGCCCTCTCCGGTGTGGAAAACCTTCCCACCATTGGCCTGATTTTGGGCATTTGCCTGCTCGTCACCTTCCTAACCGAGATGACATCCAATACCGCAACCACGAATTTATTGATGCCGATCCTCGGTGCGGCGGCACTCTCAGCCAATCTCGACCCCAAGTTACTGATGATCCCCGCCGCCCTCAGTGCCAGCTGTGCCTTCATGCTTCCCGTCGCTACCATCCCCAACGCCATTGTTTTTGGTACCGGAGAAGTCACTGTTTCCCGGATGGTAAGGGAAGGGTTTGTTCTCAATCTCCTCGGGGCCATCGTTGTAACCGCTGTGATTTATTTGCATTTAAAATGAATACCAACATTGATCTAAAATTTGGTATCTCTCAAAGTAGATTCCTATGAAAAAGTCTCTTCCGTTTATCTCCTTATTTAGTATGAGCTGGCTGCTCACTTTTGCACAAGATCAGAAACCCAATGTGATCTACATATTAGCAGACGACCTTGGGTATGGTGAGGTCGGGTACAATGGGCAAAAGATGATCAAAACACCCGAGCTTGATACCCTTGCCGCCAGGGGAATGCGATTTACCGACCATTACTGCGGCAATGCAGTCTGTGCACCATCTCGAGCCTCTCTCGTAACCGGCAAACATCCAGGCCATGCCTACATCCGTGCGAATAGTCCAGGCTATCCAGTAGGACAAACCCCTATCCCAGCTAATTCCGAAACCATCGGTAAACTCATGAAACGGGCAGGCTACACGACTGCCTGCATTGGAAAGTGGGGACTTGGTGGTTTCCATAATTCGGGCAACCCAAATAAACAAGGATTTGATTATTTCTATGGCTACACCGATCAACGGCAGGCCCATGAGTACTACCCGGAATACCTCTGGAAAAATGATAAAAAGGTTATGCTCGATAATGCCAACGGAAAGCAAAATGAATACAGCCATGATCTGCTCACCCAAGAAGCCTTTAAGTTCGTAAAAAACAATCAGGCTAAACCGTTCTTTCTCTACCTGGCCTACACCATTCCACATGTAAAATGGCAAGTGCCTGACCTTGGTCCGTATGCGGAAAAAGACTGGCCCGAAAAAATGAAAATTCAGGCGGCAATGGTCACACGTATGGACCGTGATATTGGTCAGTTAAAAAGGCTCCTTGAAAAACTTGGAATTGCGGAAGACACGCTCATTTTGTTCAACTCTGACAATGGTGCCCATGGCCAAGGAGGAACATTGGATTTCTTCAAAACCTCCGGAGAGTTAAAAGGGAAGAAAAGAAGTATGTATGATGGGGGTGTGCGCTCTCCCCAGATTGCCTATTGGCCAAATAAAGTTCCAGCGGGCACAGTGAGTGATCATATCTCCGCTTTTTGGGATATTTTACCCACCCTATCCGACCTGACCGGTGAACCTATCAAAGGAGAAACGGACGGGATATCCATGCTCCCCACTCTACTGGGTAAGCCTGAAGCTCAAAAAAAACACTCCCACCTGTACTGGGAATTGTATGAAAGCAATAAGCCTAATTGTGCCGTCCGCTACGATAACTGGAAAGGGGTGGTGCTCGATACCCGAAAAGGATTAAAGATCGAACTCTATGACCTCTCAACCGATCAAGGAGAGTTAAAAAATGTTGCCAAGAATCATCCAGCTGTCGTCAGTAAAATTGAACAAATGATGAGAGATTCTCACATCCCAAATCCTTTTTGGGACAAAGCAAATAAACCATTATTTAATGCCCAGGCCGCAAAAGCTGCAACCGGACTCTAAAGGAAATCCTACCAATATTTATGCGTACCATTACCCTACTCGCGTACCTGCTTTTTTCGCTCCACCTCTTCGGCCAGAACGAATCGAATAAGCCCAACATCATACTTTTCCTCGTTGATGATATGGGACTGATGGACACCTCTGTGCCCATGCTAGTGGATAAAGAAGGGAAGCCCCAGAAGCATCATCTTAACGAATTTTACCGAACCCCAAATATGGAGCGTCTGGCCAAACAGGGAATTCGGTTCTCCCAGTTCTATGCCCAATCGGTTTGCTCTCCCACCCGCGTATCCTTGATGACTGGCCAGAACTCAGCCAGGCACCGGGTCACGCAGTGGATTAATCCGGAAACTAAAAATGCAGGCCCAGACGAATGGAACTGGAAAGGACTGACCAGCAAAGATGTCACCCTGCCCAGCCTTCTCAAAAAGAATGGGTATCATACGATCTTTTCCGGCAAGGCTCACTTCGCCCCTACCGCTTATGAGGGAGCCAACCCGGAGAACTTGGGGTTCGATCTAAACATTGCCGGTTGTGCATTTGGTGCTCCTGGGAGTTATTTCGGCGAGGATGGATACGGCAACCTCGATCCCAAGCGAAAGAAACGTGCTATTCCCGGATTGGAA
>JAQCIX010000122.1 GCA_027593365.1 Verrucomicrobiota bacterium | reverse complement strand
ATTAAAACATATGGTTGCCAAATGAATGAGCGAGATTCAGAGGCAGTTGTTTGTAAATTACTTGAAAGTGGTCATGAAATTACCGACAGCGAAGAGTCAGCTGATGTAGTTTTGTTAAATACTTGTTCTGTGAGAGAAAAAGCAGAACAAAAAGCGATCGGCAAAGCATCCAGGATTCTTAATCGTTCATCCGGTTCGAAGCCAACTTTGGGAATCATCGGATGTATGGCCCAAAATCGAGGTGATTCGTTATTCAAGGAATTGCCAGGATTGGATTTGGTGGTTGGGACCCAAAAATTTCATCGAATATCCGAATTGTTAGATAAAGCTGGTTCAAATAGTAAAATTATCGAACTCGGAGAAGAGCATGGCTCACAGAATGAGATTAGGCACCATGTTAGTAAAAAAAATGGGCCAAGTGCATTCGTCTCTATCATGCAAGGCTGCAATATGAACTGTAGCTTTTGTATAGTTCCTAAAACCAGAGGTACTGAGAGGTACAGACCAATGGAAGAAATTGTTAATGAAATTAGCGATTTGGTAGAAATGGGAGTCAAGGAAGTCACTCTTCTCGGACAAATTGTGAATGCTTATGGGCGTGGCGAATTTCCCCGAATAAGTGACAAAACTCCCTTTGTTCAGCTTTTGGAAAGGATTCATAAGATTGAAGGAATTGAGAGAATCCGATTCACCTCACCTCACCCTATTGCTTTTGGTAGTGATTTAATTGATGCATTTGAAAGTCTACCGAAACTGGGATCTTATGCACATCTCCCGATGCAAAGCGGATCGAATCGCATTCTTAAGGCGATGAATCGTCCATACAAGATTGAGAAGTTTTTAAGGATCGTGAGTAGTTTGCGTGATAAAGTTCCTGCGATGCGTATAAGTACGGATGTTATTGTAGGTTTCCCTGGGGAAAGTTTGGAAGACTTTGAACTTACCAAAGAAGCATTTATTCAAGCTGGTTTTGAGATGGGGTTTATCTTCAAATATAGCGATCGTTCCGGAACACCTTCGGTCGGCTTTGAGGATAAAGTTGAAATTAAAGAATTAGAAAGGCGAAATCAAGAGCTACTACAACTCCTTGAAGGTCAATCATATGCTTCTAATCAAAAATTAGTTGGCACGAAAGTAGAGGTGCTTGTGGAAGGCCACGCAAGGAAAGGGGAGGGGCAGTTGATGGGAAGAACCTCTTGTTTTAGAAAAGTAAACTTTTTAGGAGATGCTGCCCTGATCGGCGATCTCAGGCACATTTATATAACGAATGCCACGACTTCTAGCCTGCAGGGTGATTTAGTACTATAACTTAAATTCATGTCACTTTTTCAAGCAAGTTTGGTTTCAGGGTTTTTCCTATCAGTAGTCGGATTATTCCTCCTTTCGCCTAAAGCGTCAGTCCGTACATTTATCATCGATTTTCCGAGGTCGAAAAAGTGGAGTATTTTATTTATTGCTTTTGCAACGGCTTGGTTTCTTTGGAGGCATGTTGCTTTTTTAGGCGAAGCTGATTTCGGTGATTACAAAGTACTTATCGGAGGGATCGCTCTAACCACTGCTATCTTATCTTTCTATTTTACTCCTGATTTTCTTGCAGTCCGGGGCTTAGCTATGGTTCTTCTCCTTTGGTCTAGGGAGGTACTAGATGCTGCATTCTTACATACTTCTTATTCAAGACTGGTGCTTGTATCTGTCATTTACCTTGTAATTATCGCATCCCTTTATTTTGGGGCTTGGCCTTATAAGATAAGAGACTGTCTAGGTTGGTTTTATAAAGATTCTCTTCGAATGAAGTGTTTTGGGGGAATACTTTCTCTCTTGGGCCTATTAATTACTTTTTTATCATTCATATATTAAATAAGGCTTTGGATGACCTTGATTTTAGCAATTTCAGGACCTGCAGCCGTCGGTAAAACAACGATTTGCGATCGTTTGATTGCTGATTTCGGTGGCTCTATGCGAAGGCTTATTACAGCAACTACAAGAAAGCCAAGAATCTCTGAAAAAAATGGAGTTGATTATTACTTTTTGAATGAGGCAGAATTTAATGATAAACTTTCACAAGATTGCTTCTTAGAACATGAGATCATTCACGGCAATAAGTACGGAATTTTAAAGGAAACTCTTCTAAGTCCAAATAACAATGGGCAGGACATTTTATTGAATATAGATGTGAATGGAGCCACTAGCTTGAAGCAGTTCTGTAATGAAAACCAATCTCTTCAGGGTCGTGTAAAAACTATTTTCATTAAGCCAAAATCTTTGGAAGATTTAAGCCAACGAATTCAAGCTCGTGCGAGTGAATCTAAGGAGCAAATAGAAATCCGCTTAGCTAATGCTCAAAAGGAAATGATGCGAGCAGAAGATTTTGATTTTGTTTTTGAATCGAGTGACCGAGACTCGGATTACAAAGAAGTAAAAAGTTTTTACCTATCCTCAAAAAACACCATTAGATTTTGATTTCTGGACGATCCGGGTTCAACCAATCCACATGATAAAAATTTCCTCTTGAGGAGTCCGTTCTTTCATAAGTGTGGGCACCAAAGTAATCCCTTTGGATTTGAAGTAAGTTTTGAGGTAATAATTTACTCCTGTAAGAGTCGTAGTAGGATAGGGCAGAGGAGAAAGTCGGTGTGGGTATCCCGTTTAATGCACCCTTGGACACTACTTCTCTCCAGTTGGCTTGGTATTTATTGATGGAGTCCTTAAAGTAATCATCCAGTAGCAAATTTGCTAAGTTTGGATTGAAAGTGTAAGCATCCGTTATTTTTTGAAGGAAGGCGGCTCGAATAATACAGCCACCTCGCCAAATTTGGGCGATTTCACCAAAGTTTAAAGACCATTCGTATTCAATTGCAGCTGCCTGCATTAATTGAAACCCTTGGGCATATGAACATATTTTGGAGCAATATAAAGCTCCTCTAATTGCTTCCAGGAATTGTTCTTTATCGATTCGTTGAGAAGAGTTCTGCTCTGGACCTGATAATATTTCACTCGCATCGACTCGCTCTTGTTTGATAGCACTCATGCAGCGGGCAAAGACAGCTTCTGCAACCGTTGGAGCAGGAGTTCCCATGTCCAAAGCGTTCACTGAAGTCCATTTCCCAGTTCCTTTCTGCCCGGCTGCGTCTAAAACATAGTCGACCAGATAGCCGTTTTGATTGGGATCCTTTTGCTGTAGTGCATCTGCTGAAATATGCATGAGAAAGGAATCCAATTCGCCTTCGTTCCACTTGGAGAATGTTAGACCAATTTCTTCGGGTCCCATCTTGAGGAGGTCTCGCATCAAGTGATAAGCTTCACAAATCATCTGCATATCACCATATTCAATGCCGTTATGAACCATCTTTACATAATGACCGGCGCCATTTTCTCCGATGTAAGCGGCACATGGAGTACCTCCAGTAATCGGTTGCCCTGGTGCCCCCCCCTCAAGTGGTTTTCCAGAGGATGGGTCCACTTTTGCTGAAATAGCTATCCACGCATCTTTAATTTGCTCCCATGCGTAAACCGAACCTCCTGCCATGAGGGAAGGACCGAAACGAGCACCTTCTTCTCCTCCTGATACACCAGAACCCACGAAACAAATGTTCTTATCTCTTAAGCTATTTTCTCTGCGTATGGTATCAGTCCATTTTGCATTACCACCATCGATGATGATGTCTTGCTCATCCAGTAGAGGTACAAGACAATCAATGACCGCATCTGTAGCTTGGCCAGCTTGGACCATAATTATGATTTTCCGAGGTTTTCGAATCGAAGCAACGAACGACTCAAGGTCTTCAAAGCCAAATAAATTATCTGAATATGAGTTCCGGTTAAGGAAATCTAAAGTTTTTGAGTAAGTCCGGTTGAAGACGGAAATACGATAGTCGTGATCAGCTATATTGAGGGCGAGATTTTGTCCCATCACAGCAAGCCCAATAAGTCCAAATGAAGAATGTTCCATATTCATAAAGATTCAATAAATTACAATTAGGTATCCTATTGTCGAATCTTAAAGGGGAAGAAAGCTATCCCCATTGCATACAAAATTGTAGCGTTAAAATTTAAAGAGGAGAGGCATTATTGATCGCCTCGCTAGATTCATCATCGATGGGAGGTTCGTCGACTTGGACAATGACTGGCCTTTTATACATTTTTGCGGGATTGGTATACCTCGGATTAATCCCAAACTTTTTCATTAAAAGTAACATGTCTTGGGAGTTTGTCCTTAATGATTGATTGGCCACATTCGAAGTGGAGTTGGCAGCTGCTTTGGTGTTAGCACTATTGACAGCTTTCAACATCACAGTTTTGGATTTCAAAGTATCCGAATTAACCTCATCCAGACTTAGGGAAAGCTTTGCTCCGGCAAGGGCTCCTTCGATGGCTCCTTGCTTAGTTGCTTGTTGGACCTCAACAACTCTGGACTCATCAAATTGAGATGAGCCCTTGCTGGAGATGATTTCAGTCTCATTATCTTGAAGGCCTAGAATTGCTCCAAAAGTCGCACCAAATGATGCTGCGGTTAAATGATCTATGGTATCTTTTTCATTAGAACTTTGAGCTGGGTTTAATCCAAGAAGAACAGTGGGCTCAAAGATGGCACCCATGGCTGAACCCAAGGCAGACTGACGGGCCACTCCAATATCAATCGTTTCAATACTATCGGATTGAACCAGAGCTAAGTTATTAGAGTTAGTACTGCCATAAGCAGAACCTTGAGCGGTTAAATTAATGATCGGTACTAATTGATCAGTCGGGTAATAAATGGCTAGCCCCGTATTGCCGATCATGGATCCCAGCGATGCAACCTTTTCAATATCATTTCCAGTGAGAACGGTTTTCCCATCATCGACATCACTTGCAATCGATCCTAGCCAACTTGCAGAATTTACAGCACCTGAAGAGCTTCCGCGAGACACAGACTTCGCGATATCTCTCCTAATATTAGTGGCAATCTCCCAGGAATCGGTGTAATCCAATGATTTAGGTAATACGGTAGCAAGCTGGCTTCCCATTGCCGCTCCAGCGGAAGCCGATTCTGCGATACGGTCTGTCTCAATCCAATCTAGACCCATGGAATAAGAAACAACTGGGTTTGGTTGGGCTTCATTTTCTGTGCTGTGAAGGATAACGGATTGAGAAACCTGTTTGGATATCATTTCCGCTGCATCCAAATAAAGAAATTGATCGAGGTATTCAGCTTTGGATGTACTGGCAACCGTAGCGGATATAAGGAAACCGTTGGCGGATGCTTTTATGGAGTCGTACATAAACACTTCTTTGGTTTCCCCAAGCTCCACTGCAGCGTCCATTAAACCATCGAAAAACCCTGTGACGATATTGGCTTCAATTTGTCCATCATTCGTAGGGTTAGGCGAGCTATCAGGATTAGCGAAGCGATTAAAGTCATCTTTAGTTAAGCCATCTTTGAAATCATAATA
>JAQCIX010000121.1 GCA_027593365.1 Verrucomicrobiota bacterium | reverse complement strand
GGTCATCTCCCTTTTTTAATTCAGCAGCAACGGCACGGGCTACTGCCTGGGTGGGCACCTGTAAACGATTCGCTTTTTTATAGATGCCCATCTGTCCTTTGGGGTACCTCCCCACATGCACATATATTTTCCCAAATTGATCCCTGGGGAAAAGAATGGGAGCCCAAAAGGCATGAGTCACCAGAATGTCTGCCTCCGGTAAAATTTTACGAGCCCGCAACACATAAAAAATTTCCCGTAGCTTTAAGAGGATAGAGTTCTGGGTGGCACGGGCTCCACGAACGCGCATGTGCTGCACCCCCCGAATCGTTTCCCTAGCGGATAGCTCACCCCATAGTCTTGAGATATGGGTGACTTCGTGCCCAGCTTGAACAAAAGCCTCGCCCAGGCCCTGCCAGGCTTTTTCAATCGCCCCTCCCCGCAAGGGAGGAACTGGTAAAAAGGCACCCTGTAAAATGGTAATTTTCACGCAGATGCTTGCTCAAAAATTTTGCACAGGTTTTCCACCGTTCGGTCGATATGCAAACGTTGCTCAAAGCACTGCTTTGCCGCAATGCTTCGTTGTGCACGATCTTCTGCTCCCATCCATTGGTCAACCAGGCTTTGTATCCCGGCGCGGTCATCATTCTCCGCCACGCCCGCACCCACATCCACAACTTCCCGCCAAAGGTTTACCTGGTTGGTCAGGTATATGGGCAACCCAACGGAGCAGGCTTCTGCCACCACCATCCCATAATTTTCCTGGTGTGATGGTAAGATCATCGCATCTGCCGAACGAAGAGCACCCCACTTTTCACTCCCTTGAAGCATCCCTGTCCAAACAACGGATGGGTCTTCACCCGCCAAGCTGAGTAGGCTCTGAATCCAGGAATCTTTTTTATCCACTGGGCCCGCCAGTACCAGTACCTCATCTTTAGGGTGCTTTCTTTTTTTCCAGGACCGAATCAATTCATCCACTCCCTTCTTCGGATGAAACCGTCCAAGATATAATAGAGTCTTTCGCCCCTTAAGTGCCGGGAATTTTTCCCAGAATTCTTTCTTTGAAATATCGAGTTCATGCGGAGGTGCCTCTACTCCTAGGCCGGTCAACACTTCGTTTACTTGGTACGGAAAAAAGGTTTTTGGAGATATGGATTGTTCCTCCTGTGTGGTAAAGCAAACCGCATGGGCATCCCTAAGGATTTTTCCTTGAATAACCCACCAGTAGATCTGTTTTTTCAAGTGTTTAAATGGGTAGGTCTTTTTAAACCAAGGATCCAACATACCATGGGGATAGACTAGGTAGCGATTCTCAAAACTTCTTGCCACCCTACCAGGCCACTGCCAAAGCCCATGAGCAATGATCCACTCTCGTGGATTGCTTACCTCCACTTTAGGGTCATCCGACATGCGGGACTGAATACCAGCTCGCATCATTGCATTACTTAATAATTCAACGGCAGAATAGACTCCACCCGTTTTCGGATCTAAAGAATGGATCAGGTGCAGTACTTCTAATGAACGCCCCACCGCTAAGTGTTTTGGTTTAAAGCAGAACAATCAAACAACGACACTTATTTTCCTAGAATGGAGAATAGCCGTAGTCATAAAGTCGGACCGAAGAAGAACCACTAGCCGGATCAGGTAAAGTAACCAACGACCAGGACCCCTCCTTGCCACCGTCACCTCTGGTTCGTACCCGGTAAATAAACCTTTGATTTTCTGCGGTTAGGTTGGGGTGGTTTCTGAAGATCTCCCGGTTTGTCCAAAACCAACCTATCGATTGAGAATAGAACCAAATATTTTTCTGGGAAGTTCCACTGGAATATAACCAACCTAAGTCCACATGGTAAATCCATGGGTATTTTTCATCCATAAAGTAACCAAACCAATCTTCATGCTTCCAGTATTCATGATCGTCTGATTGTTTGGAATCCTCCCACAATAGGTTAAATCTTCTCTTTAGATTTTGGTCTTCAACAATCGCTTGCAGGACTCTACGAGCCGTGGAATTGCTTTCCGAAATTGCCTCATTCGCCACTTGCTGGTGACTGTCTGCCTGGCTTAAAGCATATTGTTTGGCCTTATCTAGATATTGAGGCCGGATAGAATCCATTCCGTTTAAGTACGTTCGGATAATATTTCCAGATATCCCCACCCTTTCCACAGGCTCAGTGGCCAAGTTGAAAATGTAATCCACCGCTGCCAATTTATTCATCGCATAATTGGTCGCTGCTGCTGCTCCTCCGGCGAAATCCCACATTTTATTTGATGCCTGAATATACTGTAGAACGGTCGGACTCCTTCCGTATTTGTTTTGGTAATGCCGAATAACAAAGTTTTTTCGAATTGAAAAATTCACCCCCCTTGAGGCACCAAAAAAGTGAGCACGATCGGTAGGAATGATCCCGTATCGTGATGTGTAAGATGTGGAATCAATTTGACCGGAAATAAATCCATTTAAGGCGTTTACCCGATTGGTCATGAATTGATCGCGCCATTGGTTATATTGGCTAAAAAATGTGGAGGCCGAGCCATGGTACTCTCCATAAAGTACTTGGTAGGCAGCAATCAAATCGGCCATAAACTCGTACTCTTCCTGATTATTGTAATCAACGATAGATCGGATTACATCTCCGAGAGAATCCCCATCCACACTCGGTCCAATGAGATCTAAATCTGCATCACTGGGTGTTCTTCCAGTGATGTCTTTATAAAACATAGCCGCAGTACTTAGTGGATCATTGTAATCCAACTCCCTAATGGTAGCCGTTTTGATCCCTGAAGTAATTTGTCTGCCATCCTTAGTCGTTGCGATGACTTTAAGCTCTACCACCCCAAAATCATCTTTGAATTGTTTATAATTAACCACCCAATCAATTTCCCAGACAATCCGGTTTACCCACATATCTATCTGAGAGGAGGGAGTCTGGTTATTATCAAGACCTGTAGCGTTTAAATCCAGACCAAGGTCATTCAGGTTGATATCTGAAAAATCAATTTCTTTTAGAAGAATATCATTCCCATAAAGATGAAGTGCAGAAAATTCTGGAGCACTTCCTTTGGCCCACTCGGCAGTCGCAGATACAACTGTGGATTGAGAGTGCAGCAACTCACCCTGCAAGGCAAGGGAGGCGGAGTTGATCAATACAACCAGGGATTCATAGGCATCCACTTGGCCGATCCTCACCGGGGCGGCTCCATCCCACATGGGCTTATGATCCCAATCGGATACGTCTATCCAATAATTTTTATGCTGGCTAAACCAAGTGGGTAAATACTCTTGGCCGGTAGAATAATGTTGCTGCACCCACGATTTTTTCCAACCCCAGTAATCTTTTCCGCTATACGAATTTTGGGCACATGGATAATGACCGAAAGGCATAGGAGCATCAGGACCCATGTCCCTGGAATCCCCATACAAGGCCCGGGCGGTAATAAATTTATCTCCTGACATATCGGTGGAAAAAGATGTGCCAAAAACCCCACCTGCACGATTCTGTACAGCTTCATCCACTTCCACTCCATTTAGAAAAAAGGCTACTCGCTCGAAATTACCATATGGGTCACGCAGTCTCGCACTAAGATCCATTCTCTCATTGATAGCAAAAAAGGCAGGAGGGCTGGGTACCAAAATGTCTTCATGGCTGTATCCAGATCCCACATCACCACTAGCAGCATATACACCAGTGACTTTTTCAGTACTTGGGTCAATATTCTGAATTTTTAAATCTCCGCCATAACCGGTTGATGAAACCACCCGGACTGGCTTGCTTTCCTCATCATACCAACGGTAGCCCGCTCCCGAATCAACGATCGTTATATCTCCACCACTAGCCTGTGCAGGCAATGCGTTGGAGAAACTATCGCTAAAGTGAAAGGTAGGTAAGCGACCCGGTTCGTATACATTACCCATTGGTCCAATCAACTCAACATAACCAGCCGAAGGGTTCACCAATGGGAAGGCTCTCTTATCAGAGTAAGAAACACCGCCATCCGTGCCAATATGCACCACCCGCAACTCAACCAAACCATTACACAATTCCCAGGCATCCCAATGCTTTAGGCTCAGGGTGCCTCCCGATGTGGCCGTAATCAGACCAAATAAATCATTCGATACTTTCGTTGTTCCTCGATTCGCATAGACACTCTCAGAAATCGGATAACTGCCATCATGCCGCAGGATAATGGCTTCTTCTGCGGAAGTTGTAAGGGGAAGTACGCCACCCAAATTACCCGACACCAATGGATCGTACGCCCGTAGGGCAGTTTCTCCCTTGCTGTTTGCCTGGTTAATCGCACGGATTAGGTTACGCTTGGTACCGGCCAAGCGGTCGGTGTAAAGGCCTTCGGATTCGATCTCCACATAATGGAGGCTTGGGGTCACTTTGATATGCCAAGCATCCCCATATTCGAAAGCTGTGGTATTGGTAAAATTGATATTTACTCCATAACCCAAAGAGTGCAGGGATGTAGTGATCGGCTCAGCGGTGGCATTGTAATCAAATGCACCTAGCTCCATCCAGGAATAAGAATCTGCTACTCCACCTGCTTGGCTGCCGTTCCCATCAATAAAGACTAAAAACTCGATCCCTTCGGCCGGCCCGCTGTATGAGCTGACAGAAGCCGTAAGGTCGCCGGTGCCCATCTTGCGAAGGGAGAATATTTCTTCATCATAAGAATCTGCTTTTTGATGGATATCCAATTCAAAAACGACTGGTGAACGACCCGTGCCATCATACAAAGAAAGAGTGGAGTCCTGCATCATATCAGCATTTACTTCAACCATACCAGACCACCTTATCTTTCCATTAATTTCTAGGAAGCTGGTGCCTGCTACACTCTTACTGCTTTGATAATTGACTGCCAATAAATCTCCTTTTTGCAGAACCGATCCATGAGCAGGCGAGGTGATGGAAAGGTTCGCCCCTTTGGACTTTATAAAAATGTTGCGAAGCAGACGGCTGCTTAGGCCACTTCTTGAAGTTACGACCACTTCGAGCAGGTATTCACCGCTCACATACCCAGATCCTGTAGAAAAGGAATATAAATCTGTGCTCGGATCTCCATCCATTTGATCAATAATTTTACCATTGAGTAAAAATGAAACCGAACGGATCTCTCCGTCATCATGGGTACCAAACAAGCCATCGCTACCAAGATCATAGGCTTCCACAGTCACTGGATGGTTATCTTCCAGAATATCCCCATTTTGAATATCCAAGAGATCCACCTTTGGCACCGAGGCACCATACTGGGCAGCATACTCTGGCATCTCCAAAATCAACCGGGCACGTTCTGCCAGGGGGCGTACCTCGAAGTATGGGTCGAGGGTAAGCTTGGCCACCTCTGCCTTGCTCGGTGCCTTACCCATCAGGGCAGAGTAAACCAGAGCGGTCTCGGCAAAGGCCGCCGCATCGATCGGTACATTGGGGATCGCCAGTTCGTTCGCAGAGGTGGTGTAGTTGTACCCGCCTACCGTGATGAT
>JAQCIX010000120.1 GCA_027593365.1 Verrucomicrobiota bacterium | reverse complement strand
CACAGAAAAGTTAGGCCCTTTGGCCCCCAGATCAATGGCAATAATTCCACCCGCGATATTGGCAATCAATGAGGGAATCATGAAAGGAGAGACACGTCGTGGTCCCCGTTCGATCAAAGTAGTCATCTGCTTCTCGATCGTATCCATCCCTCCAATTCCTGATCCAACAAGAACTCCAGTGCGTTTAGGCACCAGTTCATCCCTGGTAAGGTTGGCATCCTTAAGGGCACCGTGGGTTGCTGCGAGGGCTAACTGGGCATAGCGGTCATTCCTCCTCGCCTCCTTTGGATCCATAAAATCCTCGGGATTAAAGTTCGTGATTTCCGAAGCCACCTTGCTTGCAATATCGGAACTATCAAAGCTGGTGACTGATGATATTCCAGACTTACCTGCCTTGAGGCTCGCCCAATAACTATCTACATCACTTCCAATGGAGGAAACTACCCCCATTCCGGTCACTACTACACGAGTCATGGATTCAAACTAGGTATGCAGAATCGCTCGAAAGGAACGATATTAGGCGAAGCCAAAATGAGTTAGGAAAGATTTTTCTCAACATATTCGATTACCGAACCGACGGTCTGAAGCTTTTCGGCTTCTTCTTCGGGGATTTCGGTACCGAATTCTTCTTCCAATGCCATTACCAATTCTACTTGGTCAAGCGAATCAGCACCGAGGTCGTCGATGAAGCTAGCCTCTGGTGTGACTTGCTCTTCGCTGACATTCAGCTGGCTTACGATAATTTTTTTAACGCGATCGGAGTTATTCTCGGACATAATGATTAAGTATGGTTAGGTTGTAATTAAAGTCTCTTCTTCACATCACCATCCCGCCGTCAACCGTAAAAACTTGTCCGGTAACATAGGAAGCTTTGTCAGAACATAAAAATGCGGCCATTTCAGCAATGTCTTCAACTTTGCCAAAACGTTTCAATGGAATCGCCCCAAGGGCTCCTTCCTTGACCCGTTCATCCAGTTCGGAAGTCATATCCGTATCGATGAACCCAGGAGCAATCGCGTTTACTGTAACAGAACGGGCCGAAAATTCTCTGGCTAAACTCTTGGTTAACCCAATCATTCCAGCCTTGGCAGCTGAGTAGTTGGCCTGACCTGCATTTCCGGTAAGTCCAACTACAGAGGCAACATTTACGATCCTGCCCCATCTTTTACGGGTCATTGGTCTGCCCAATGCCTTGATCCAATGAAAGCAACTGGTTAAATTGGTTGTAATCACAGACTCCCAGTCCTCTGCCTCCATCCGGAAAAGAAGATTATCACGGGTAATACCCGCGTTATTTACTAGGATGTCGACACATTCATGTTTTTCGAGGAGGGCTTCACAGGCGTTGCGAATCTGCTCGCCCGAGGAAACATCCACCGCTAGGGCATCGGCGTGCCCACCTTGTTCGCGTATTGATTCGGCAGCAGCACCACAGGAAGACTCAGATTTGCTGACACAAATTACATGTGCCCCGTCTCTTGCTAAAGACTCGGCGATTGCCCGCCCAATTCCGCGACCCGCTCCGGTCACCACCGCAACCCTCTTTTTTACTGTATCCTCATTCATGAAAAAAATATCAAGGTTCCCATCCCTGTTATTGACTGTTTCCGATAAATGATGGATTCCTGATCAATACGCAACCTCAAGTTTTGCACATGTCAAAGAACTCATCCAAAATTACTCCATCCACCCAAGCATTACCCAAGCTGCAAAAATTTCTGGCAGATTCCGGAATTTGCTCCCGCCGAGCCGGTGAAGAACTAATCAAAGAAGGTCAAGTCTCGGTCAATGGTGAGACTGCCACATTGGGCATACGGGTAAACCCGGAACGGGATGTGATTAAAGTTGGGCAAAAGAGAATTCAGTCTAAATTTTCCAAGCCTCTTATTTTTATGGTCAATAAACCCAAGGGTTTTACCTGCTCCAATGACGACCCCCATGCCGAAAGACTCATTTTTGAGCTTCTCGAAGCAAGGCATCGTAATAACAGGTTATTTTGTGCGGGCCGACTGGATAGGGACAGTGAGGGGTTGGTCATTTTAACCAACGATGGCAACCTCGCTCATAAATTGACTCATCCCTCGCAACAGGTCCGAAAAAAGTATCAGGTCGAGATTAACGAGCCTCTTGAATATGAGGATATGCGATCCATGCTCGCAGGGATCGAGGACGAAGGTGAATTCCTGCAACTCGACGAGATTCGTGCTAAGTCTGGAAACCCTGTGGGTTCGACTAAGCTCGAAATCACCATGGGGCATGGTAAAAAAAGAGAGATTCGCAGATGCTTTCAGCGTTTTCGGTATAAAGTAAAAAAACTGCGCAGAGTCGCAATTGGAGGAATACGATTAGGTAAACTTCCCCTTGGCACCTACCGAGACTTAAAAGATTCAGAAATTGATTTGCTCTTTCCCAAGCAAATTTCCTAAATTTCAAAGCATGGGAATTTTAAATCACATATATTTTTCTACACCTAAGGGAGCGGTGGCTCTACTCGTGATGTTCAGTATTGCTCAAGCCCAACCATCTCCCGATGCCGGTCCATCCTTGGGTGAGGCATTTAATGCCGCTGCCCCTGAAATCGAGCCCGTGGTTGTAGGCAGGGAAAAATGGAATGAAAAACCCCAGGCTTTACCCGAAAATGAATCCCTTCCACCCGCCAGTGAGGATGATGCGGTAAACAACGGAAAAATCAGTGAACTGGATCCACTTGAGACTCAGCAGATCCAACCCGACCCAAGCGAATTACCCTTGGACCCTCCAAAAAATAAGCCCGCAACGAGTATTGTCAGGAATTTCGAGGGAACCTTAGTTTTTAAACCAAGATTACTCGGTTTTGAGTCCAAGCTTCCATACCAATTGGAAAACTCTAACGGTAAACGCTTGGCTTACATAGATGTGGAAAACATTAAAGGCTTGGACCCCCAACAACTTGTGGATCAATCCATCAATGTTATGGGTAAGCTTGAGGCCATCGAAGAGGGTTCGGATGACCTGGTCATCCGGGCACGGGTGATGCGTCCCTCCAATTAACTGAATCTCAATCTCTACTTTCATGAATTTGATTGATGGAAATCAAATTGCCTCTCAGGTATTGGATGAATTAAGCGAGCGGGTCGCTTCTCTGGAAAACGGGAAACCCAGTGTAGTTTTTGTTAGAGTGGGAAATGACCCTGCCTCTATTTCCTATGTCAAAAAAAAGCAGAAAACAGCTGAGTCCATTGGGATTGATGCGGGGCTCAAAGTTTTTGATGAATCAATCTCAGAAGATCAATTAATTGAGGAAATTGATGCCCTGAATGCAGATTCCTCAATCCATGGGATTTTAGTGCAAGCCCCCCTGCCCCGACATATCAATGATGTTCGGGTTTTTAACCATGTTTCCCCAAATAAAGATGTAGATGGGTTTAATGCGGTGAACTTGGGCAAACTTTGCCAGGAACAAGCCCAGGCCTTTCGCTCCTGTACCCCGGCTGGCATTGTGGAACTTATAAGGCGCTCGAATATTGAAACAGCAGGCAAGCGGGTCGTTGTGCTAGGGCGCAGTCTAATTGTGGGTAAACCCATAGGTATGCTCTTACTCAATCGGGCCATCCCTGGGAATGCCACCGTTACCTTCTGCCATTCACGCACCCATGATCTCCCATCCATCACCCGGGAGGCCGATATCCTGATCGCTGCCATTGGTAAGCCTCAGTTCGTTACTGCTGAGATGATCAAAACTGGCTGTGCCGTGATTGATGTCGGAATCAACCGAATACCTGATAGCAGTAAAAAATCCGGTTTTCGCTTGGTTGGAGATGTGGACTTTGAGCAGGTTGCCCCCAAGACATCGCACATCACTCCAGTGCCTGGTGGAGTCGGTCCGATGACCGTGGCTATGCTGATGTCCAATACGGTTCAGGCATTTGAGCAAGCTAATTTGGTCCAATGAGCGATGACCTAAAGACTTTGGATGAGGTTTCCGTAGCACCACCGTCCAAAGAAATAGGGCCTCCCCCCCTTTTTAAACGAATGATCGCATTCGGGATGGATTTCATCCTGATTGTTTTACTGCTTCAACTGCTGGCTCACTTTATGCCAAACTTTTGGGATGCCCATACCCAGGAAGAATTTCAAAACTTGCTCCAGCAAGCGATGCATCTCCCCAAAGATGAACAAATGGACTCCGAAGAAATGGCCCTTTTTATTCAACAATCTGACCTATCTCCGGAGACATATGAAATGCTTATGGCTATGGTGGTTTGGGCATGTTTTCTGCCCGTTATGTATTTCTTCATAGGGGAACGCTTTTTCAATGGCAAAAGCCTGGGTAAGGCTACTTTTGGTCTGAGCAGTGTAAGGATGAACAGTGAAGATGTGCCCCTCACTCCGTTTAGGCAGTTTCTTAGAGCTTTGTGCAAAGGGTTGAGCGCCTTGCTGTTGATCACTCCTTTTCTGCTTCCCGGTATCATGAATTTTCTCTTTTGCTTTCTCAACCGTAAGCGTAGATGCCTGCATGACTTAGCCGGATCTTCCTGGACCGTTCAGCAATCCCAAAACAAAGACTCGGACAATGACTAACCGCATTAGCTTTGTAGGGGCGGGGAAAATGGTCTCTGCCATTGTCCATAGTTTACTCAGATCCAATGCCTTTTCTGCGGAGCAGATTTCCTGCTGCTCCGCCAAGGATGGCACATCGGAAAAGCTGTCCCAGGCTACGGGAATCTCCAGATTTAACTCGGTCGAGGACATGCTGGCTACCCCTACCTCCATTCTGGTGCTTGGTTGCAAGCCACAACAATTGGGTGAAATGCCACCATCTGTAAGCGATCTGACATCAGGTTGCTTAATCCTATCGATCATGGCGGGGATCCCCATAGCCCGCTTAAGAGATGTTTTTCCTCACTCCCGGAACTTGGTTCGCTCGATGCCAAACACCCCGGGACAGATTGGATATGGGGTCACTGGCTATCTATTTGATCAATCGCCAATTGAGGAAGATCGTAGGGTGATTGAAAGTATCCTCAATGCCCTGGGTCAGTCCTACGAACTCAAGGAAGAAGAGGACATTGATCGGGTGACCGCAATCAGTGGAAGCGGGCCCGCTTATTTATTTGAATTTACCTCCGCTCTCGAAGAAGCGGGCCGGGCGATCGGCTTATCTGGAAAACTCGCCAGAGAACTTGCCATTGGCACTATGGTAGGGTCTGCCCGTCTGATGGAATCATCCGAATTAGACCCCAAGCAACTGAGGGATCAGGTAACCTCCCCCAATGGCACCACACAAGCGGCCCTGGAGAGTTTCTCCGAAGACGATCTTCGCAGTATTGTCCGTCATGCAGTAGAAGCCGCCCGTACGCGGTCGATCGAGCTTTCCCATGAGTAACTGGTCGAAGGGCGACCTCGTAGTCACCGGAGGAGCAGGTTTGATCGGCAGTGCCCTCATTTGGGGCCTGAACAACAGAAATATTGAAAATATCTGGTTGGTCGATTCTCAGGAGAG
>JAQCIX010000119.1 GCA_027593365.1 Verrucomicrobiota bacterium | reverse complement strand
CTCTTGATTCGGGTGAATTAAGTATGGATGTAAGAGGAAGGGATTCAACTGCAGGCTTACCCAAAACGATCCATATCACTTCACAAGAGATTCGAGAAGAAGCACTGAAGGAAGTTGTTCAGCAAATTGTTGATTTGGTAAAAAATGCACTTGATCGATGTCAGCCCGAACATTCTGCAGACTTGATTGACCGAGGGGTTGTACTCGCCGGTGGTGGTGCTTTAATTCGTGGATTAGATCAAGTGATTAGCGATGCTACCGGTTTGACCGTGATCCAAGCCGAAGACCCTCTTAGTTGCGTAGCAAACGGCACCGGAGAGTTTTTAAATCTTCTTGATTCTTTGAGCCGGGAACAGATCGATCGCCTGGTAACCCAATAATCTTAAGCCTTGGCTGCTCCGCAGGACAGGCCCAAGTTCGGACCCTTTCTAGCTTTAGGTTGTTTTCTATTGGTTTTTATTGCCTTGCCTGCGGGTTGGAAAGCTATCACTCGTACGGCCTTCAATGAATTTGAGGCTCCATTATGGGAAATTACATCCCGCATCTCAGACCTAACAGATTATTGGGGACACCAGGCTGATTCTAAAAAAACGCTGATTTCAAAAAATCGAGATCTTTCTAGGATTCGATCAGATTGGGAATTGCAAAAATCCAATAAAGAAAAGTGGGAAAGTGAGATTGCAAAGCTCAATGGATTACGCTCACAAGTAGAAGCCCTTAGAGAAAAGATAGGATTGGATAAAGAAATTTCTTACAGCCCCATTCTATCCAGAGTTACCCGGCGTAATTTAAATTCTTGGTGGCAAGAATTTTCGCTGAGAAAAGGATCAATCCATGGCATCGAAAATGGATTAGGAGTTATTTTTT
This sequence comes from Verrucomicrobiota bacterium, assembly GCA_027593365.1. Taxonomy (GTDB): domain Bacteria; phylum Verrucomicrobiota; class Verrucomicrobiia; order Opitutales; family Seribacteraceae; genus Chordibacter. Next base: position 4,633 of record JAQCIX010000119.1, on the reverse strand, counting down.
CAAAAGGAGTCATGGGCCGGATTTACCACACAGGCTTAAACTCATCCAAAGTTCAATTGGCCACTAATCCAAATTTTCGAATTGTGGCTCATTTCCAGGGGGATGACCGACCCGTAACTTTTCAGGGAAACGGAATTTTAGTTGGAGGCCAACCCATGGGAAATGTGTGGGATGTTCCTCACGATATACAAATAGAAAAAGGAAAAAGTCTTCTTCTAGAAACATCTTCATTGGGAGGAACATTCCCGGGAGGACTTTCTATTGGATGGGTCACCTCTCTGGAAGAAAGCGGAGATGGCTTGTTCAAGAATGGATCCGTACTTTTACCCAAAGACATAGGAAAGGTTTCTGAAGTTACTATTCTGCTTTCAAAAAAGGTTGGTGGAAAAGAGCCTTGATGAAAGCTCAAAACCGAATTCTCTGCTCTCTTACCTTATCGAACCTTGTGCTGATTGGGTGCATTGCCTTGGTGAATTCATTCATAAATCCCTACGGATTCTTTATTTATCTTCCTGGTTTATTGTGTGTCCACCAGTATCATTGGATAGACCCTTATCGTGGCTTAATATCTCTTTTAATTTGTGGGTTCATGTGGGATCATTTTTTCTTCCACACATTTGGTTTTCATGCATTTCTTCTGAGTTTACTTTTCCTGCTGATTAGACAATTCCTACATTCTGCAAAGCAGACCAGACAACAGATCCTTTATTTACATATTGGGATCAATTCTAGCCTGGCTGTGGCTTGGTTTCTCACCACGCATCTAATGCAAACTGAGTTCGGAATCTGGAAAATTGGTAGGTTTTTTTCAGACTTATTTCTTTCTTCCATTATTATTATTCCGATTTCTTTTTGGCATACTCAATTCTCCTCCAAACTGATCGATCTTTTAGCTGGTCTTAAAAATCTTGATCAACCAGTCTCAAGATGAATTTTTTTGAGAAATATTTTCCTGAAACCAAAAGATTTAGAATTTTTATAAGTCTTTACTTTTCACTATTCCTTACCCTTATTTGCACCCTGTTTTTTAGACAGGTTATCGAAAACGATCTTTACCTAGAAAAGGAGCGTAAACAGGGACAAAGAAGAATTGTAAAGCCTGGAGCACGAGGAGATGTTTTGGATCGAGGTGGAAATCTGCTCATTGGCAACCGAGCTCATTACTCCGCAAACCTTCATTTAGAGCTACTCAATAAGGATATTTGGGAACACAAGCTCAGGCTGAGGAGAATTACTCAAACATTAAAAGAGGAAATTAATCAACTTCAGGACCTTTCACTCGAAAACCTCCTTAATCTTTGCTTCCAAGATGCTCATATTCAAAGAAGGAAAATCAAAGTTTATGGAAAACTTAGAAAGGAATCTTCAAAAGTAATCTTTTCAATCGATAATGTTAGGCAAAATCTGGTTCAACGGGGTGTGAATTGGACTGTTGAAATTGACTACCCAGGAAATAAAACCATTCAAAACATCTTAATCCAAAATGTAGACACACAAATCTTTGTCTCGGTAGCTGGTCTTTTTTCAATCGAATACGCACTTAATGGAGAAGGAGAACCTATCTACCCCTCGAAGGAGGAAGATACCAATAATAATAGCTTCTTTTCGTTCTTTAATAACGAGGAGTCTAATCCAATAAATTTCTCAACTAATGGCTATTCTCTCTCCTGGGAAGCAAGGTATGCCGCGGTTCATAAATATTTAGATTTAGTTAATCAGATCACTGGTAGAAACAACGGGATAAGTCTCGAAGAATTACAAAGACACTGGAGAAGAAAACTGGTTCTCCCCTTTGAGATATGCGGTGATTTAACAAATGAAGAATACGCATTATTGATTGAAAAACTCCCCCCTGATTCACCCATTCAAGTCCAAGCCAAAGCGGTACGTCATTATCCTCACAACTATTTGGCTTCACATGTACTTGGCTATGTTGGAAGCGGTTATGAAGCCAGCCCGGAAAGCTTAAGTGGTTCAGATCTGGCTACCTTTGAGCTTCAAGGCAGAACAGGAAAAGCTGGGATTGAAAAAACTTTTGACGATCAACTCAGAGGGAAAGATGGAGTGGATATATGGGTAGTGAATCCTATGGGCTCCCGGTTTGAAAGAGTGGAAAGAGAGCCATCTGCGAAAGGGAAGTCCGTTCGGCTGACCCTGGACATGGACTTACAAAAAATTGCGGAGGACTCCATTTCTCGAACGGTCGATAAAGTAGGCTCCCAAAGATTACTTCCAGATAAAGATTGGGGGAAAACTTTGGAACGCAGAACAAACCGGGCACTCATTGGAACGAACGAAACTGAAGTTCGTGCAGAATTGCTCTTAAACGCATTCAAAGATGCTCCCTTTCCTTTGACAGGCAAACAAGCGTCTACCGTTGCCGGTTTTAGGGGTACTGAAGCCGATGCCAATCGCTTGCTTCGTCACCTGTACGCTCAAGGGGTTTTACAACGCTCACCACAAAATGCTGGAGCTTATTTTCTCTCCCCTCCCCCGCCACCACCCGGTGCCGCTGTTCTCATTGATCTTAAATCCTCAGAAATTCTGGCACTCGCGAGTAAACCAAATTATGATTTAAGCAGCTTAACACCCTTCATCTCGCAAGCCGCTTATGATGAAATTCAGCGGCGAGAAGCTTGGTTGCCCCGAGCCTGGCACCCAGGTTATGCACCCGCATCTCCTTTTAAGCTCGTGACCGCCTTAGCTGGTCTTCACAAAAAAACCCTTCATCCAGAGGAAGAATTAATGTGCGAGGGAATTTATCGGGGCATGAAATGCCATGTTCACCCCGGGCATCATGGTCCATTGAACCTTCGCAACGCCATCGCCCAAAGCTGTAATGTTTACTTCTTTCGCTCGGCTGAAAAAATGGGTCATGATCACTTGATTGCCGAAGCAAAAGACTTGGAGATGGATCAGAAACCTCCCCTGGCTCTTCCTACTCTTCGGGACACACCCATTTTACCTGACCCAACCTGGAAAAAAAATAATCTTGGAGTAAAATGGACCATGGAAGATACCTTTAATATTTCCATTGGACAAGGTGGGTTAAGACAAAGCCCTCTGCAAATGGCCTGTTTTATTTCAAAACTAGCAACCAACTCAAAGTTTTTTACGCCTAAGCTCCACTTTGATGAACTACAGAAAGCTGATAACTTAGAGAAACTAACGAGCACCCAGAATCGACAAGCTATTGTGGATGGAATGATCCTGGCTACTCAAGAAGGAACCGCAAGAAGGTGTCAAATAGAAGGAATGACAGTCGCAGGAAAAACAGGAACGGGGCAGTGGAGGAATCATAATATGAAGTTGAACCTAGCTTGGTTCGTTGGATTTGCTCCTGCAGATGACCCCAAAGTTGCCGTATCCGTGCTTATTGAAGGAGTTATCCCTCAGGACCAGGTGCAGGGTGGTCTCACCGCTACTCCGATTGCCCGAGATTTATTTGCCGCCTATTTTGCTAAATATCCACACTCACCCGCACTGAATCGGGAGACTCAAAACTAAAACCACTTATTTTTTATGGTAGCAACTCCATCCACGATGCTCAAGCTTGGCACTCAAGCACCTTCATTTAGCCTGCTTGAACCAAAATCTGGAACTAAACATATATTCAATCATCAACTAGCCAAGAAAGGCTACTTGATTGCGTTTGTTTGTAATCATTGTCCATATGTTATTCATCTGTTGCCTAAGCTTACTGAGTTGTGCAATGGCTGGACCGAAAAAGGTATTCAGGTTTATTTCATTTCCTCAAATGACATTGAAAACTACCCTGCTGATTCCCCAAAATTGATGAAGGAGTTAGCCAACCAATATGGCTTTAAGTTTCCATACCTTTTTGATGAAGATCAATCAGTAGCCCAATCATATCGAGCTGCCTGCACCCCAGATTTCTTTCTTTTTGATAACTCCTTCGCCCTTTTTTACAGGGGACAGTTTGATGACTCACGACCAGGAAACGATCTTACAGTGGATGGCTCAGACTTAGTTCATGCTGTGGATCGCTTACTAACGGGATCTCCTCCGCCAGAAATCCAAAAACCAAGTCTAGGATGTAATCTTAAATGGAAACCTGGGAATGAACCCGAATATTTTCTACCGAAAGATAAAAAGGCTTAATTATCTTTAGAGGGTCCTTACTTAGTCGTCATAACATAAACTCCATCCCAATCATCACCGGGTGGGTTTTCCATCATTACTTTACAACGATCTATCAAAATCATAGACGGATTATCTTTAACTCCAGGAGTGACTCCCGGTTTATTCGGTTCCATCTCCTTTGCTTTTTCGAATAGATTTAGGGCACCCTTCCAATCTTGAGCAAGATACTTGTCAATACCCTGCTGGAAACAATCCAAGCAGTCTTGAGTTTCCTGAGTTAACTCGGACATAAAACCAGTAGGCTCGTACATCGCAACTGGTTGAGATCGGCCTTTGACCACAATTTTATCTAAGTAACGAAAGGCAATGTCGTCTTTGGTCTTCTCAGATGACAATTTGGTTTCTTCCGTAACCATAATGTAAGCCCCATAAGCTTTGGCTCCACTTTCGCAACGGGCGGCCAGGTTCACCATATCTCCCATCATCGTGTAATTGAAACGATCGAGAGCTCCCATATTACCCACAGTAG
>JAQCIX010000118.1 GCA_027593365.1 Verrucomicrobiota bacterium | reverse complement strand
TTTCGTCACCCCAAAAGATAATAACCTCTGCTGGGTCTCCTCCAACACTGACCGAAGTTGTCTGTGAAACTTGCAGGCCAAACGGATCCAGGTCTCGGTATGGGTGAGTTGAAGGCAGGACTTCATCGACTAGATTCCATTTGTGGGCCAAGTATCCCTCAAGGATGGACCGATGGTAGGAGTTGAGTTCTTGGGAATAAATCAAGATTTCGGCAATCTCGCATGAAGAATAGTTTGTTCCCACCCCTCCAACTTGGAGCTGTCCTGGACCAAAATTCTGGTTGTCCGATGCCAATGAGTCCTGCACTTTAAGAATTCCATCCTGCCAGAATGAGGCTCTTGGGTCTCCAGTATTATCACTGATAGTACCTAGGTGAAGATGCCATTGGCTATCAGGTCGATCTCCAAAAGGAGAGATATTTCCTCCCGCTCTCCACAATCCTACTCCATCCGCGTGAAAGCCAAAATAAAAATCATTGTTTCTCGAAGTGATGACCCGGTTGTTTTCACCCCCACTGAACCGAGCAAGAGTGACCATGGTGTAACCTGTCTGATGGAGTAGGGAATTAAAGTCATAACCAGTCCACATAAGGTCATCCTCTCCATCAAAGCTAACTACTGGGTTCCCTTTTAATGCGAAGGACAGCAACCTAGGGCTTCCTTGAGCATTGGTGAAGCTCCGATCCTGGCTGGGCCGGCCCGATTGGTCCTGCCATTTCGTCAGGGATGCACCATTTTGTGCATCGATTTGATCGGCATCAAACCATGCCTGTATTCCGGGTATCGTATCTTGATCAAAGTTTTCACCCAAAGTAACTTCACTCTCAATAATTTCTCCCCCGATTGATGATAGATTGGCTCGAAGGATAACAGAATCTGGGCGGGCTTCCATCGCGGGTAAGGTTTGAATCTGCGGTTTTTCGACAACCCGGTACTCAACGAGTCCAGTCTGGTTGGCATCTCCTGCAAACACCTGAGCGATTTCGCTGGCAGAAAGCCCTCGATCATAAACCCGAATATCGTCCAAGGTTCCCAGAAAGGAGCCGAAGTCAGGAAGGTAAAAGCTACCCTGCGGAGCACCAACCGAGGGAATGTCCGGATGGGATGGGATTAGACCACTGGCCGTAGAAACAACGGGTTCATCGGCAAGTTGACCATCTAAGTAAAGCTTCAATGTCTTTGGGTTTTCTCCATAGCTCACTGCAACATGGTGCCAGTTGGTATCAATCTCATTTGCTTTCTTAAGTTCTGAGGAACCGGGCGGTGGGTTTAAAAAATAAGGGTGGGTGTAAAAAAGGTCGCCATTCAGCCCTGTTTTATGAGCCACATAGCCTTCGATTTTTTTACGATCATCATCACCAAGAGCTTTTTCAAAAAATAGTAATTCTGCGATTTGATAATTTCCGCCCACATGAATTGAATCTGAGGGGGTTGGAGGAAGTTGAGTCCATGCTGGGTTCATGTTGTGAAAGCGCTCCTGGTCTCCGTTTATGTAAAAAGTGGCATTCGGCCCGGACCCATCGTATTTAATTACGAAGATTTTAGATTGATCCCGAGCATCGGTATTGGAATTGCCATCCATTTTACCACGAGTTCCATTTTCAGCCACCCAAAACCCGGTCCCTTGACCAGCTCCAGTATTGAACTTCCCGATATAGAAGGTGGCAAAATTTCTATGCCATCCCGTTGCCCCCTTGTACATGAGCTTGTCCCCAGTGTGTGTGTTGGTCCACTTGAAAGCGGTTACAAAGGTAAAGGCGGATAATTGATCCATCTCTGTAGCACTGTTTGAGATTTCAAAATATCCTCCGTTAGGCTCAATACATGGGAAGGAATTATTGAAGCTTTGAACTTGGTATTGTGGGTTACCACTTACTTTTACTGCATGGTGGCCGGAGCCACTCTTGTCTTGCCAGAAACCGACACTAGCACCATTTCCAGGAGGTCCTACAGCACCCGGTGAACTTCCCTGGTCCATGCTGGTTAAATCTGCAGCGTCTAACCAAAGAGATAAGTCCCAATCGTCCTTTTGTAGGGGAGTAAACGGGAGGTCATTAGCCGTATTTTCGATCAACCGGGTGGTTCTAACTTCAATTGCTGTTTCATTTTCAATTACGAGGGCCCGCAGAGTTCCTTCATCGTTAACCAGAGAAAATCCATTGGTTGCAGAACCCTCGTCATAGATGACTTGTTTGCGGAAGCCTACAGTTGGTTGCCCGGTGATATCATCGTTGGAAATAGCGAGCATTTGATCTTCGGAGAGAGAGTTCGCATAAAACCTCAGGTCATCCATCTTGCCATAGAAGTAATCTTTTTCGATGGGGTGCTCGCCGCCTAAAGTCCAATACAGATGATCGGAGAGGTCGGCAGCCGTGCCAGTGGGGATTTCGGTGGAGGTCACCATGGAACCATTGATAAAAAGCTGCAGGGTTGAGTTTTCCTCGTTGACTGAAACTCCGATATGAGACCATTGATCCGCGGGGATTATCTGGTCCGATTCCATCGTTACTATGTTACCAAGCGTAACAAATTTGAAGAACACAGTCCCATCTCCATTGATTCCTAATTGCAGGGGACCTCTTCTCAGAAGAGTGGAGCGAATCGGGGTGGAGAATAGATCGTTTTGGTTCGGTCCCGAAGGGTGAATGGTGGTGAGGGAAGGGGGGCCCGAATTACTCGAAGGTGTGGAAAAACGAACTTCTACAGAAGGTGTGCCGGAGCCAACTGCATGATAGATCGCAAAGCTGTAATTTCCTTCGTTCAAATCGATCGAATCGAGCACCAGGTTATTCAGACCCTCGCCCGCATAATGAAGGAGTCGCTCACCGGTTTCAAAAAAACCGTTTTGGTTTTGATCAATCCAAAGTGCCGATTGCTCCGAGGTGTTGAGTAATTCCCACTGATAAAAACCGGTCTCTTTCGCATGGAAGGTTCCGGTGAAAAGAGTGAGGGAGTTTTGGTAATTGCTTTGACTGGTGAGTCCCAAGGTGCGGAAGTCATCATGACTGGATAGTTTTACTTTCCGGTTAAAATCAAACTGTAACTGGTCAGTCATATTCCACTTATTCGCCAGGTAATATTGCAGACCAAGAAGATCGCTGTCAGACAAGGCCCGGTCGTAGAAGAGGAATGCGGAAACTTCTCCCTTACTTGTTTCCTCCAGGTTTCTCCATCCACCAAAGCGGATTTGTCCAGGGTTGGGATAGTTGTCACTTGCACCACTTCCATTGATCGCTCCTGGTACCAAGTCTTTCCAGGTGCTGCCCTGATCGTAGTTTAATTTAACAGCGTGCAGGTGCCAATTCGTATCGGAGGGATCAGAGCCATTATGCAGTAGACCATTGAAATGGAACTTATTGTTACCGCCCCAAAGGTAACCCATAGACCAGTTGTGAGCACTGGAAATTAATCTCTCATTATCCCCCCCGGTTTGTCGGGATATGGAGAAAGCAGTGTAATTTTTATAGGCACTATGATGAAGGTCCGAGGTTGTCCCAAGCATATCGTCCCCGTCAAAATTGACTGTCCATTTACCCGAGGTAAACTTTCGGGAAGGGTCTCCCCAAACTAAGTCAAAATCATAGCCCTGTCCGACAACGCGATTGCTCCATTCCAGGACTGAATTATTGGATTGATTGATATCAAAGCTGTCAGCATGGCTTGCATCCATCCATATTAAAAGTCCAGGGACATCCTCGGGAGAAAAACTATCCAGATCAATGGTTTCTTCGTCTTCCAGAATCGAAGAGAAGGATGGGCTTAGGCTAAGCAGGTTTTCGATGCCGTTGAAATAATAATCACTTTTCTCAAGTTCAAAGGAATAGGCATTGAGCCTGCCATGGGTGTATTTCTCTTCAATTTGATCCGGATTGACCCACAGGGATAAAGAGAATGAACCGTCATGCAAATTGGAGAGCGAATCGGTGGCCGGTATGCGAATATGGTCTGCATCTGTGGAGAAAATTACACTCTCATCAAAGCGTCCACTCGCCCAGTTTGTGTCTCCTAGTAAACTCCCTTCCAATTGATCATAGTTGGAATCGTACGCGGTCTTACCAAATCCAAGATTAAAAGGGAAGTGGGCTGCCAAGGCACCGTATTCTGTGATCGCTGGTCCCGCGTAAAGATTAGGGCTTATTTTCATCCAGGCCATAAATGTTCTGCCTTCAAAAGGTTCACCGAGGTACCCAGTATCATTGGAATCTAAATTCATCCAATCATCCCCTCCATCGAACTTCAGGGCGTTGCCACTATGACCCTGAGTTCGGGTTTGGTTGGCATCCTGCCCATTGATTTGGGCATTTCTTAGGGGAACCACTGAATCGATTGCCACATTACCTGAGTCTTCATCCAGTCTCCAAAGAGCGAGCAGATCCTCTTTGATTTCAGGTTCACCTGTCGACCAGTCCGCCCCATCCGTGCTCACTGCATAAGCCCGGAAGTAATAACGCTCCCCAGGGCTGAGACCATCGATGGTTGCCTGAAACTGTCCGGCAGGTAAAGGGTTGCCGCCATTTATGGTTATATTGTTTTCCCAGTTATCTGCGGAGAGACCGCCATCTGATGAACCATAGTAAATCGTGACTATGGGGTTTTCCTGATCCACATTGGTCAGTTCCCCCAGTAAAACCACTGAATCATTGGAGTCGGGTAGGGCATCATAGAGCTCGACCACTGGAGGTTGTCGGGTTGTGGTGGTGGTGAATTTTACTGTTCCATCGAGGAATAGTGTGCCTACTTCAGCCGCAGATAATCCACGGTCATAAATTTTAATTTCATCCAGTGTCCCGCTAAAATTTTCGCCTGATAAAGAACCGCCTATGGTGACATCACGATCTACAGAGGTCTTAATCTGGGTTTCGGATAAACTAAGGACCGAAGATGGGTGGCTTGGGTCGAGGTTGGAGGTGAGTCCCCACTTGTGGGCGAGGTAGCCCTCGATATCAATTCTCTCGGTGGATGAGTCACTAGTAAGAATAAGAATTTCACCAATAGAACCACTGAAGAAATTTCCATTCGCTCCAGAATTGGCACCAATTACAAATTTATTGGTTGTGCTTGTGGGAGAACTGGTGGGATTGCTGTCCCCCGAACTAGCTTGTTCTGTACCGTTAAGATAAAACTTTGAATCAGCAATGTTAGAGTCAGCAGTTCTTTGCCATACGACCAAGTTAGAAGAATCAAATGACTGAGAGGAATACATCTCGTTACCTCCATCAAATCTCCATGCCCAACCATCGCTACCAGTTCCGCATGACAACGATAAACTGCTACCGCCAAGGAGAAAGATACGACCATCGGCTACATTGGTACGATCGTTTACAACAGCAAAAACGATGATGTCTGGGTTTGCTCCAAGTTCAAAACGAGTGTCAGCTGACAGTGAGTCCGCCCCATCAAAATTTAGTGCGGAAATACCGGAGATTGAATTTGGGGTAAGAGTTGGTTTGCTGGCATTGTTTAACTGGGTCGCATGGTGGTTGTTTCCACTCTTATCATTCCACGAGGCGACTGAACCAGATGAGGG
>JAQCIX010000117.1 GCA_027593365.1 Verrucomicrobiota bacterium | reverse complement strand
TCTCTATGCACAAGTGCTCCCTGGAGTGATTGGCCCATGGTATGGCTTGGCTACAGCAGCAAGCTATGATCCGGACATTGTCTTTTTTCTCGCTGGTAATATGCCTGATTTTTCGCCGGATGAAGTTTCCAGGAATGATTACAATGGTCTGGGGATCAATCACTCTACTGATAGCCTCACTAGTCCTCAAGCAGCGGGAGTGAGTGAGCAATTTACTTCGCTGGTACGAAAGACTGCTGCGTATTGGTTGGTTGCTTTGCAAAGTGAAAGAAACTTACCAGAGGATCAGGAAGAATTGGAGGATGTTGCGATGAGAAGGCTTTCCTTGGATAATATGGAGCCAGACCTGATTTCCCGAAAGTTTTCTATCCCCTGGGATAAGGCTTTCGATAACTTTCTTGCGGGGCTCGAGATGGGGATTGCCAAGATTCCACAAGTGCATGTTTTTCAGACCCTGTCCGAACACACCAAATGGCCCACGGATTTACAAAAAACGATGGCAGAGTTTTGTGACAGTACCAAAGGTAGTTTCAACCAGTTTCCCCAATAATCACCTTGCTCGCGATGCTCCTGAGTATCTGCCGTTTTCTAGTTCTTTTCCTTTCCTCCCTTTGGGGAGCCTTTTTGATTGCAAATGCAGTAGAGGTGGAGGATCAGATCGAAGTCGAACTTCTCTTGCACCCAGATGAATTTGAAGGTGTAAAAAGCATTTGGGTTGGGTTCCAGATTCAACTAGCTCCCAAGTGGCATGTATATTGGAAAAATGCCGGAGAATCTGGCTATCCAACTACCGTAGCGTGGGAGTTGCCTAAGGGTTGGAAGGCGGGTGCCCTTCAGTTTCCTGCTCCTTACCTCTATCAATACGAGGGAATTACTGGGTATGCTTTGGAAAATAATTTCACCTTATTAACCAGACTGGAAGCTCCCATTGAGGTAGAGGAGTCAGGCGATGTTAAGGTTACCTTAGATGCCCTTGTCTGTAACGAATCCACCTGTTTACCCTATCAGAAATCCTTTTCATTCAAATTGGATCAGGTGGCCAATGCCTTGGAGAAAGATCCAACCCGTTCTTTTATCAAATTGGCGAAGTCTCGTTTACCAATCCACGGAAAATCCATATCCGGTTATGCCTCTTTTCTCGGCTCTGTTGGGAAAATCAGTCTGAGCTCACCAGCTTTCGATGAAATGAGTAGCGATCAATTGCAATTTTTTCCGGAGCATCCATCGATTCAAGTCGATCACCAGAAAGGATTTTCTCGTTCGCCTGATGGTTCTTTTGAGGTTGGCTTAACATTTTTAGAAGAAACCCAGCCACCCAGCCAAGTGATTGGGTTGCTTACTCATCCAGAATGGAATCAGGGTTGGGAAGTTTCTATCTCAACGCGTGAAACGGAAGATTCTAGGATGCCCTCCGTCGCACCCTCGGTTCCGGTCATACCCAAGAGTGAATTTCACCTTTTGTACTCGCTCCTCGCTTTGGTTTGCCTAGCAATGGCAGCTTGGGCGTATGGGAAAGGCCATCAACCGTCCGGATCAACCAGAACTTGGTATGTATTTGCCTGTCTGAGCTTAGTGGGTGGATTGTGGTTAGCATATCCTCACAAATCATCCTCCACGCATATTAGTACTTTGAATTGGCAACCTTGGAGTCCTCAACTTCAGGATCAACTCCTTGCCGAGGGCCGTGCGGTCTATGTCGATTACACCGCCAAGTGGTGCTTGTCCTGTCAGGTTAATAAAAGGGTCTATCAGGATGATTCCCTGCAGGATGCCCTGATTGATCAGGATGTGCAACTTTTGCGGGCGGACTGGACCCAGAAAAGCCCGGACATTCTTAAATCCTTACAGAGCCATGGAAGGGAGGGTGTGCCTTTCAATGTTTTCTATCCTGCATCCAAGGAGCGGGAGGATTCTTTACCGATATTCTTGCCCGAGGTTTTAACTGTGGACAATGTGGTTCATACCATCCAAACGGGTCAAAGCAAACAAGGGTCTTCCTTCGAAGCAAATAGTTTTTGGGCTTTGCTTGGGTTTGGATGGTTGGGTGGTTTGATCCTCAATATTATGCCCTGTGTTTTTCCTGTTATTGGGCTTAAGATAATGAGTTTTGTTAAGCAAGCAGGTGAAGATCAACGAATGATTTCCAGGCATGGTGTGATTTTTACTTTGGGCGTATTGCTCTCTTTTTGGCTTCTTGTTTCGATTCTATTACTCCTACGGGAGGGAATGGAACAGCAACTAGGGTGGGGCTTTCAGCTCCAGGAGCCTATTTTTGTACTTATACTTGCGGCCTTTCTCTTTCTTTTCGGGCTCAGCTTAAGCGGCGTGTTTGAAATTGGATTTTCCATCACTGGAGTGGGGGCTGGTCTCACACAGAAGTCCGGTTTAACTGGGAGTTTTTTTTCCGGAGTCCTTGCCACCGTTGTGGCCACCCCCTGCATGGCTCCTTTCCTCGGAGTGGCGGTGGGAGCAGCTCTGGCGATGCACCCGATCTCTTCATTTGCTATCTTTACCAGTATCGCGATAGGTTTATCTACTCCCTATTTACTGCTTTCCCTTTACCCTCAATGGTTGAAAAAACTGCCCAAGCCCGGTTCCTGGATGGATACTTTTAAGCAGTTTATGGCTTTCCCTATCTATGCCACGGTCGCCTGGCTGATTTGGACGCTGGATGGCTTGATCCAATAAAAAAGCGATCAGGGTAAAACCCTGACCGCTTTTGAAAGAAGAAGTAAAGTAGGATTTACAGAGCTACTTCGCCCTGCTCACCAGTGCGGATACGAACCGCTTGTTCCACAGGGATCACAAAGATTTTACCATCCCCAATCTTTTCAGTCTTGGCTGCTTTCACGATGGTTTCGATTACTTTATCTGCAATATCATCCGGCACGGCCACTTCGATGACCACCTTGGGGAGAAAATCAATGGTATATTCGCTACCACGATAAATTTCAGTGTGACCTTTTTGGCGACCAAAGCCTTTGGCCTCAATTACGGTCATGCCTTCAATCCCGATTTCGGATAAGGCATCTTTAACATCTTCAAGTTTGAAGGGTTTGATAATCGATTTGATAAGTTTCATATTCTTAAATTCTTAAGGTTAATAGAGGTACAGTAGAATTAACTGAGTGAATAACCATTCTCTCCATGAGCCGCTTGGTCAAGCCCCTTTGTCTCCTCCTCATCAGAAACTCGGATGCCTCCAGTCAGGGCTGAAATCACTTTCACAATGATATAAGTGGCGACCACAGATAGTGCGATTGCCGCAAGGCAGCCTTGGGCCTGCACAACCAGTTGGTCCTGCCAGTTGTCTGCATTGATCCCTAAGCCGCCGAGTTCTCCCTTCCAACCAAGGTAGGAAACCAGCAAGGTGCCGAGGATACCGCCTACTCCGTGAACCGCGGCCACATCGAGAGAATCATCGATGCCGAGCTTTTCCTTCACAAATCCACATGCGTAATAGCAAACTAATCCAGCAGAAGCACCTATGATAATGGCTCCAAGTGGACCCACGCTTCCTGAAGCCGGGGTAATGGTGGCAAGACCGGCAATGGTACCCGTGACAATGCCAACAAGACCAGGCTTGCCTGTCTTGCGCCATTCCACAAACATCCATACGAGGCTGGCGGTAGCGGCGGATAAATGGGTAACGAGCATAGCCATGCCCGCACTGGTATCAGCAGCGGCTGCACTGCCCGCATTAAAACCAAACCAACCAACCCAAAGCATCGCTGCTCCCGTCATGACCATTCCTGGGTTATGAGGAGGTTTTAAACTCCGGGGGAATCCGTGCCTGCGTCCAAGCATCGCGGCGAGGGTCAGGGCAGATGCACCGGCAGTTGCATGAACCACAATACCTCCAGCAAAGTCAATCACTCCGCGTTCGGCAAGCCAACCACCGCCCCAGACCCAGTAACAGACTGGACAGTAGACCACGACTAGCCAAAGAGCACTGAATAAAAGGACCGCAGAAAATTTAATTCTTTCCACAAAAGCACCCACAATCAAAGCGGGAGTAATAATGGCAAAAGTCATCTGAAACATGATCCAGACTGTTTCTGGGTGATCACCGTTCAAAGAATCAACGGACAAATTTTGGAGAAAGAATGCAGTCTGACCACCAATCCATCCATCTTCATTCCCAGGGGTTAGGGCGAGGCTGTACCCAACCGCAAACCATATAATTGATGCTAGGCAGGCAATGGCGAAGCAGTGCATCAGTACTGAAAGCACATTTTTGGACTGAACCAATCCACCATAGAACAGAGCGAGACCGGGCAGGGTCATAAATAAGACAAGGGCGGTTGCGGTAAGCATCCAAGCAGTGTTTCCGCTGTCTAGGGTAGCTTCTTCTTCGGTTGCGGGAGCCGCAGCTTGTACGACAGCATCCGCCGATCCAGTCACTAGTGGGTCAACGGATTGTCCGAAAAGAAAAGGGGCAAGTCCGAGGCTGGCGAGAAGAAGTAGGTATCTTGAAATCATATGTTTTTGTATAATGGTTCGTAATGTCTGCTTAAATCAACAAACCAATAACAAGAGTGAAAACATAGAGATGATCAAATATAATTTTAAAAATGAATATGATTCATAATCTAAGTTACTGAACCAAAAAAAAGCCCGGTCCAAAACGGACCGGGCTTGAATGAGGGGGGAATGCAAGAGAAAATTAGCCTGTAATCTCTTGCATTGTTGAGTTTGTTTGATTCAGTTTACAGGAATCAAAGAGCTTCGTCTCCCTTCTCCCCAGTACGGATGCGAACGCATTCTTCCATGGGAAGGATGAAGATTTTACCGTCTCCAATTTTACCGGTTTGGGCTGCTCCGACAATGGCATCCACCACTTTATCAGTGAGATCATCAGCAACTCCAATTTCGATTTTAACTTTGGGGAGAAAATCAACCGTGTACTCGCTTCCACGGTAGATTTCGGTGTGTCCTTTTTGTCGACCAAATCCCTTAACTTCGGATACGGTCATACCTTCGACTCCGATTTCGGACAAGGCGTCCTTTACTTCTTCAAGCTTGAATGGCTTGATGACGGCTTTAACTAATTTCATAATATTTTCTTTTGTGTAAGATTAATGAGTCGTGAATGGATGCCTTAGTTTGTGTAGGCTTCTTGACCATGCTCGGTGATATCGAGACCACGATCTTCTTCCTCTTCGCTAACGCGTACTCCCATAACTGCTTTTAGAATGGAGAATACAATGTAAGCAAAGGCAAAAGCAAATACACTTACAAGGAGGGCACCTTTAAGCTGAACCATGAAGTCGAATCCATCGGCGAAGATGGCAACGGCTAAGGTTCCCCAGATACCGCATACACCGTGAACGGAGATAGCACCTACTGGATCATCAATCTTGGATTTGTCAAAGAAGGTGATCGCGAAGACAACGATGATTCCAGCGATTAATCCGATGATGATGGAGCTTCCTACGGAAACAACATCCGCATTCGCAGTAATGCCGACTAAACCAGCAAGGATTCCGTTAAGAGCCATGGAAAGATCGGGCTTTTTAAGTGCAAACCAAGATGTGAACATCGCACCAATAGCACCTGCACAAGCAGCTAGAGT
>JAQCIX010000116.1 GCA_027593365.1 Verrucomicrobiota bacterium | reverse complement strand
ACCGTGCCTGTGCGTACGGCTCAGATGGTGAAGGAGATTCTTGATTCCGCAAATAACGGACACTCGTATCAGGTTATTTCCAATCCTGAATTTCTTGCTGAGGGAACGGCGATGACCGACCTGGAAGCACCCGATCGTGTGCTGATTGGGGGTGAGACATCGGAGGCTGGGCAGGCCGCAGTGGAGAAGGTGGTGTCGATTTATGCCCATTGGGTACCAAGGGAGCGGATCATAACCACCAACCTATGGTCTTCCGAGCTTTCTAAGCTTACCGCTAATGCCTTTTTGGCCCAAAGAATTTCCAGCATTAATGCGATTTCTGCCCTCTGCGAGGCAAGCGAGGCCAATGTGGATGAGGTGGCCAGAGCGATTGGTACGGATAGCCGGATTGGTCCGAAATTCCTTAAAAGCTCCATTGGCTTTGGTGGATCCTGTTTCCAAAAAGATGTACTCAACCTTTGTTATTTGTGCCGTCATTTTGGTTTACCTGAAGTTGCCAGTTACTGGGAGCAGGTGATCCAAATGAACGAGTACCAAAAGGAACGCTTTGTTACCCGTCTGCTTGACTCGATGTTTAATACAGTGTCGGGCAAGCGACTCGCTATTTTGGGATATGCTTTTAAGAAAGATACCAACGATGCCCGGGAATCTCCGGCGATTGGGATTTGCCGACGCCTCCTCGAAGAAAAAGCGAACCTGGCTATCTATGACCCGCGGGTAACTAAGGATAGTATCCTTGGAACTCTTGGTCTAAGTGGGAAAGATGCAGATACCAGAATCGAATTTTGTTCCTCTGCAGATCAAGCCTGCGAAGGAGCACATGCAATTGCCTTACTTACGGAGTGGGATGAATTTAAGGATTTGGATTATTCCTCAATTTTCGGAAAGATGCACCAACCTGCCATTTTCTTTGATGGTCGTAACCTTCTCGATCTCGAAGTCCTGAAAAAAATTGGCTTTCGTGCCCACGGTATTGGAAAGGTTTAGGCAGAGCTACTGCTTAGCTCTTTCCAATTAACTTTTAGACCAGGCGCTCCCTATTGGGTCGCCCGCTTCGTTTGCTGGCTTGATCGAGCACTCCGTTTAAAAACTTCCTCGAGTTATCCGAGCAGAAATCCTTACTAATCTCCAAAGCCTCATCGATCACCACGACTGGGGGGACATCCAAGCGGTAGAGGATCTCATAAATACCGAGCCGCAAAATAGCTAAATCAGTCTTGGCGATCCTGGAGAATTCCCAGTTGGTGACCAGTTCGGTGATCAGGGAATCGATTTCTTCCAGTTTTTCGAGGATGCCGTCGACCAAATCGATTGTGTAGCTGAAATAGTTTTCATCTTTTTCCAGTTTCTCGAGGAATTCATGCAAATCTGCGGAGAGATCATCGGGTGGGTTGAGTTCCCACTGGTAGAGAAAGCGAAAGGCAGCGGTACGGTTTTGACGCCGCTGGCTCCACTCCGGATTAACTATTAAATCTAGATCCATTTTTGACGAAATTGAGCCATTTCCAAAGCGGCCTGGGCAAATTCCCTACCGCGATCGAGACTGCCGGTGATTCGCTCCTCGGCGGTGGCTAGATTATCGGTCACCACGATTCCGTTGATGATGGGCAGGGTGTGACGAATAACGAGGGATTGGATGGCATGGCCGGCAGATTCTGCCACAAGGTGGTGGTGGGAGGTCGATCCCTTGATGACCACACCCAGACCAATGAGGCAGGAAAATCGGCCACTTTCTGCCAGTAGCGAAAGACCTGCGGGCACCTCATGAGAACCAGGTACCCGTTCGATAACAAGCTCGGCAGGTTCGCCTTGTTCCCGGAGGACAGTCTTCACCCGGTCGAGCAGACTCTGAGTGAGTGACTCATTGAACCGGGCACAGACAATGCCAAATGCAAAAGGGGAGGGATCAATGGCCAAGGTGCTTGGAGAATCGATGCTCATGATAAAATGAAAAAGTTTAAGAAAGCAGGGTACGCTCGACAATTTCCAGGCCATAACCCTCTAACCCAACCACCCGACGGCGGTCCCGGGTGAGGAGGCGAAGCTTTTTAATCCCAAGAGCAGCAAGGACCTGTGCACCGATCCCATAGTCCCGAAAATCCATTTTTCCCGGATTTAGTTCGGAACCAATCATTTCTTCGGGATCTTTACGGCGGGGTTCCAGATAGATCAGGGCTCCCGATTTATTTTTAGCAATGGCTTGGAGGGCTTCATCAATTCCACTACTGGGACGGTTTTGGGGAGTGAGTCCGAGTGCGTCGGTTAAAGGATTGGCAGATTGTACCCGAACCAGGGTGGTGGACCGTTTGGTTATTTTTCCCAAAGTCAGGGCATAATGTATCCGGCGATCGAGGACGCTGGAAAAGACATGTAATTTGAAATTGCCATATTTTGTGGGGAAATCGGATTCGCTGACTTGGTTGATCAATCGGTCGCGCTTGTGTCGATACTCGATCAAGGAAGCGATCGAAATGAGCTTCATGCCCCATTTTTTCTTCAGCTTACGAAGGTCCGGAAGGCGGGCCATGGTACCGTCCTCTTTCAGAATCTCACATATGACCCCACTTGGGTGTAATCCGGCGAGGGAGGCGAGGTCCACGGCTGCTTCGGTATGTCCGGCTCTTTCCAGGACTCCACCCGAGCGAGCCCGCAAGGGAAAGACATGCCCGGGTTGTACCAATTCTTCCGGGGTTCCGGATGGGTTTGCAAGAATCTGGATGGTAGATGCACGATCAAAGGCACTTATACCGGTGGTGATTCCTTCGGCAGCATCCACAGATACCGTAAAATCAGTACGCTGAGCTTCACGGTTGTGGGGCACCATACTGGATATCCCTAGTTTTTTAAGTTGGTTGCTGAGCAGAGGCACACAGATTAAACCCCTTGCATGGGCAATCATATGGTTGATGGATTCTGGAGTAACCTTGGATGCAGCCATAACCAAGTCGCCTTCATTCTCCCGATCCTCATCATCGGTGACAATCACCATGCGACCTTTGGCAATTTCAGAAATTGCATCTTCTACAGGATCGAACCCGGAGTTTTTAGGAGTAGGCATAGTGAAAGAACTAAGTAAGAGAGACCTTTTATAGATAAGAACTAAAAATCCTCAATCGAAAACCACCTCTATCAACGGAAACTAAAGGGTTTCCGGCTTTTCCAGATAAGCAAGAAGGGTGGGCTCATCCAGGACTGGGACACCTAACTTTTCTGCTTTATCAAGCTTGGAACCAGCCCCTGGACCTGCCACCAAAAAACTTGTGCGCTTGCTTACACTGGATGATGCTTTCCCTCCAAGAGATTCGATTCGGGCAGCAGCTTCATCCCGGGTCATTGCTTGGAGAGTGCCGGAGAGTACAAAGGTTTTTCCACTCCACGGAGACCCAGTCGATCGATCCATTTCGATTTCTGGAGATAGTCCATGACTGGCAAATTCCTCGAGTAAAGAATGTGTTTGGGAATCTTCAAAGAACTCCCTGATACTCCTAGCCATGATTTCACCAATCCCATCGATCGAAACTAATTGATCGAATGAGGCAGTGGAGAGATTGGTCAGGGAATGAAAAGTGCGGGCTAAATCCTTAGCTGCAGCTGCTCCCACATGCTTGATCCCCAGGGCACAAATCAAACGCCAAAGATCCCGCTGCTTACTTTGTTCGATGGATTGAATTAAGTTTTCGGCAGATTTTTCGGCAAAGCCTTCTAGCGAGAGAGCCTGTTCTTTGGTTAAAGCATAAAGGTCCGATGTTCGGGTGACCAAATTTTGATCTACGAGTTGATCAACCACGGCTTCGCCTAAGTGGTCAATATCCATGCATCCACGGGATGCAAAGTAGCGGAGCCTCCCCTTTACCTGTTCCGAACAATTTAGATTTGGGCATTTCCATGCGGCTTCTCCTTCACTTCGCTCCAGAGAAGTTTCGCAACATGGGCAAGTTTTAGGGAAGGAGTAGGGCACACATTCCGGTGACCTTTGGGAAAGAACAACCTCGACCACCTGGGGAATAATCTCTCCAGCTTTCTCGACCACCACCCGATCGCCTATCCGGATGTCTTTTCGCTGGATTTCATCTGCATTGTGCAAACTTGCACGGGATACCTGCGTGCCTGCAAGTTGCACAGGAGTAAGCCATGCAACTGGGGTGATTGCACCCGTTCTCCCAACCTGCAAGTGAATATTTTCCAAAGTGGTTTCCTGTCTCTCCGTTTCGAACTTGTAAGCAATGGCCCACCGCGGAGATTTTGCAGTGGTTCCGGCTTCCGCATGCTGAGCAAAAGAGTTGAGCTTGATCACGGCTCCGTCGGTAGGGTAACCATACCCATGTCTGAGCTGGTCCAATTCGAGGATTGCCTGCCATGCATCTTTTGCCTCTGGAACCGTTCGGAAATATTCCACAGAAGGAACTTTCCAGTTTTTAAGAGCCTGATGGAATTCAGATAAGTTGGAGAAGTGGTTCTGTGGATTGCATGCACCCAGACCGTAGAGAACAATTTCCAGTTTCCTTTGTCGGGCTTCTTTGGGATCAAGCAATTTTACCGTACCCGCTGCAAGGTTTCTGGGATTTGCATAGAGCTGGAGATTGTTTTTTTCACGTTCCAGATTGATACGCTCGAACTCCTGGTGGCTCATGAAAATTTCCCCGCGGATTTCGATTGTTTCAGGCACAGGCTCAGAAAGCTGGAGGGGTAAACCTTCGATGTGCTGGATATTTTGGGTAACCACATCTCCTTCAATCCCATTGCCCCGGGTGGTTGCAGTGATGAGTTTCCCCCTTTGATAAGTTAATGAAATAGCTACGCCATCGATCTTGGGTTCGACCACATAGCAAAGTTGCTCGGTACCGAAAATTTTTTGCAACCGCTTATCGAACTCAAAAAACTCCTTCTCGTCATAAGTATTATCCAAACTGAGCATGGGTTGGATATGGCGGTGGGAGGCGAAGGATTCAAGGCGGTCGTCTCCCACCTGAGGCTCTGTTTTTTTGGATTTTTCTTCATCTACCTGGGAAAACAGACCGAGCGGATCGAGATCCGCTTCCAATCGGTCCAGTTCCTTCCTTAGGAGATCGTAAGCCTGATCCGATATTTCGGGGAGGGCCTGTCGGTAGTACAATTCATCATGTCTTTTGATCTCGGCACGCAGTTCTTCAAGTCTCGAAGGTTGTGACTTTTCTGATCTTGGAACAGCCATTTTTAGACCAGGCTGGCACACGCCCTTTCCATACGGGCCAGTGCCTGTTCGAGTAAGGTTCTGGAGCACCCAAGATTAAGCCGAAGAAAACCAGGGGCACCAAAATCTGATCCATCCGACAGACCGACTCCATTCTCCTCCATAAAACGGTGGGGGTTTTCCACGGGCAATTTTCTGGCATCCATCCAAAGCAAATAAGTGGCAACCGGAGAGTAAGGCAGAAGTCCATGGACTCTCGATAGGCGTTCCATGGCCAGGTCGCGATTGCCGCGCAGGTATTGCAGCAAGGATTGTCGCCATTCTTCCCCTTCACGGTAAGCAACTTCGGCTAAGCGAAACCCCATCACCGCTGGATCGGGCACAATCCCTGCCATCGCTTTCTTAAAGCGGATGCGAAGATCAGGATTGGAAATGATGGCGAATGAACAT
>JAQCIX010000115.1 GCA_027593365.1 Verrucomicrobiota bacterium | reverse complement strand
TGCCAGAAAAACAACCACATTGGACGCCGTTCCACCCGGGCAGCATGCCACTAGGATAAGACCGACTGCAAGTTCCGGGGACAATCCAAATCCCCATGCAAGCAGGGCACTCCAGGCTGGCATGATTAAAAATTGAAGGGCTACTCCTAAAAAAATAATTTTAGGTGATTTAAACACCTGGGTAAAATCTTTGGGCTCAAGGGTAACTCCCATTCCCAGCATAATCACCCCTAATCCCCATGTAATCGCTTCCCCTCCATACCAAAGGAAGGTTGCTGGTTGGTAAAGGGCAAGGGCTGAAACAACGAGCGACCAAACTGGAAAACCAGCCGTTAAAATGAAAGAAGTTTTACTCAGGCTCAAACGGTGCTATTTAGCAATTTCCCAAAACTCCACTTCACCCCATTGATGTCCCCAACCCTGAAATTGAGGGCTCAACCTAAAGTAACGGCCGTGCACAGACTGTAAATCCATCTCAACCCATGTCCCCCGTTCCGTGACCGCAACGATCCCTCCGTATTCATTAAATAAGTGAAAGGTGGATCCGTCCAAGCCCACCGAAACTCCAACCTTCTTTAATTCATCATCTCTTGCCCATGTCTGAAAGTAAATCCGTATAGCTCCGATTCTCTTTACCTCCCCAAGATCAAATTGAATCACTGGATCCTTTTGGTACCAAGCTGTCCATGTGGACCTCCATCCATCTTTAGGAAGGTTTCCGTCCAATAATCGGTTTAACCCATAACGGGCGGCATCCATGGTTGGTTCTGGGTCAGACGAGACCCCTTGGACCGTAGCAATTTTCAACGACCTGGACGGGTCTGGCTTGGGCGATAATTGAGCGTTTGCCAAAAAAGGAGAAAGTACGAGGAGAGGAAAGACTAAAAAAGGCATGGGTCTGTTTTCTAAAGTCTTCCCTCAACAGGCAAGTGTTATGAAAAAAAACAGTAAATTAATCCCTAGAATCGATCAAAAGGTGAGCTTCATCTACTCCCAATTTTTTAGACATTAAATAAATTTCCTTCCTCATTGTTTAAACGCTTTTTAGAGCCAAAGGAAAGAACCTGAGGTATGATTTAGTTAACAAGAAAGAATTTTGGGGAAGGACTCAGTCCACTAAATGAATGTTTAAAGACTTTTAGCATGCGGCAAACAAAAGGGTAAATTTTTCATTAAAATCAAACCAAACTCATCATTATGTTAAGAATGGTTCGCCATTGTTCATTTTTTCGGAGTTCCAAAATTGCTTGTAGCCTAATCCAATTTAGGTACTTTCGACATAAATGCACCGCTTAACTCTATGCCTGCTTGCTACCCTATTCGCCTTGATTTCTTTCTCGCAGGCAAATGCACAGATCCACCCAAAAGAAGTTTTGGGACGAAGAATTTATGATTCCTTCCGTTTAAATAAATTTAGTGATTTTTATCTACGTTCGATCTTCTCACTTGAGGAAGAACAATTTCGAGAATTACTCTTCGGCATCCAAAATCATGAATTGAGGCAAAACCTCTTACACTTTTACAAACTGGATTATCCGTCATCTGCCCGAACCGAGCTAGAAAAATGGAGGGTTGCCTTTGCACATACATGGAGAGACCAGTGGAGGCATATTGCCCACCATTCCCCTAGGATGGTACAACGAGATGCCTTTGACCCTATTCTTCAGGAAGCCAAAGAATTTGGGGTTCAGTGGGAAACCACTCGCCTCCTCGCTATTGAGGTCCTTCTGGATGCACGATGGGAAAACAATCGCTTCGAGGTAAAGCGAGATACCATGCCCGATCATAATACCAGCCACCCGACTACTTTATTTTTTGACCGCAAGCTGTCTTACCGAATCAAGCTCGATAAATCGACCCATGGAAATGCGTTCATGATCGGATATGCTCCCGAGGATTCTGAAAAAGTATACAATCAGAATATCCTCGGAAATGGATCGGGGCAGGCAGATATTGTGTTCCGATTCAATACTCCATTCCCTGACCAACTTCACTATTTCTGCCCGGATGAATCTGGTGCAGGCGGAGAGATCAAAATTTGCGACTCCGACGAAGAAAACAAGCCAAACCAACGCACCGACATCCTCCTAACCTTTTCCTACGGGCAACCCGAAAAAGCCTATCAAATCCTAATCAAAGAAGTGCTGTCCACGCCTTGGGGAGAAGTCTTTTGTGAAAGGCCAGAATGGATCGGGGAAGTTCCCCTTCCACGCGGGTTAAGTTTTTCGAATTAAAGCCTTACTGGCGAAGGACCTCTATCAGGTCTCCGTTCTTGTAACGGACGGCTTTGGATAACTTTCCTTTCTCATCCCAGGAACGCATCAACCCATTTGCCCGGTTATTGAACCACTGCCCTTCCTCTTTAAGCTGACCATTGGGGTACCAAAATCTTTCCATACCATCTTTTTGCCCTTCCAAAAAGTGAGCTTCAGCCTGTGGGCTCCCATCGGCATACTGCTCTACCGCAATCCCTGTAAACGGAGTCCGCTCCACATCATAATGCCAAAGGTTGGTTTTTTTATCCCGAACCAAAGACCCACCATTCACTTTTCTTAGTTTCAAGCTAAGACGTGCATTTTCCCATTCAGCGATTTCTAAATCTGCCTCAAGCTCCTTGATTCGCTCCATTCGGGTCAAGGCAGACTCCCCATTTACATTCCCCACATTTACGGTTTTTTCCTCTTCGCAGCCAAGTAGATAGATTGCAAAGAACGAAATGCAGAAGAACTTTTGAAACATACTAAAATCGATAACCGCCCTTTTGGATATTAGCAAGTTGGTAAGGGACCTCATAATAACCCAGATGACAAAGAGAGCCGAGAATCGGATTCGAACCGACGACCCACGCATTACGAATGCGTTGCTCTACCAACTGAGCTATCCCGGCGTAACATTTTGAATGATATATTTATTCAAAATCAGACTCGTTGTGCAAATCTCAAATTTACACCATCTATTGTTTTATCACCCATCATTTGCATAGAAATAGATGTTTTGATCTATCCGCATAGAGTTGATCTAAATTCTCATAACAAAACTTCACATAGAGATCATTCCAAATTTCTTACGACTAGAAACTCGAGTTGGTTTACGGTCGAAAGTTTTCTGAGAATTTAATACTGCATCGTCCATTTTTACTCTTGCTGATTTAATTCTCACCAGACCGGATTCCCCGAAATATTGGAGCAGTTGCCTGTCTTCCATGTTGCGGATATCAACGACGATCAATCCATCCAAAGCATTGTTAAAATCAGGATCAACACCAAAGCCAACAAATGAACCATGTAATTTCAAATAATGTTTCACCAAGACAGGAACACCCTTACCGTCAGGCTCGACTCCTGAAATTACAGCTGAAACATCATCCAATGTCCTTCCTTCTTTCTTTACCCAGTTGGACAGTGCTGGACTAAGTTGTTTAAGCTTGAATGGATTCTTCGCTTTTGTCCGGCGTGCAATTTCTTCAGACCAACGGTTAGTTCTCAAAAAACGGACTAAGAGATTTCTTGATAGGTTAGTATAATCGGCCGAAATACTTACGGGTCCGTACAGAACAAAATAATCCGGATGTCGATTCATAAACTCTCCGATTGCTTTCCATATCAAACCGAGAAGTGAAAATTTCCTTTGATACTCATCAGTAATAAATGATCGACCGACTTCGATCGATTTACCCAGAGATGAATAAAAGCCTCTTTTGAGTGAAAATTCTGACGCAGCATACATTCCAGATTTCCCCTTTTGCTTAATAATTTCATCAGCAACACCAAGACGGTAACCTCCAGCAATATTTTGACTTTTAGCATCCCATGCAAAAATTTGGTAGTACCAGTTGTCAAAGGGATCACTGTCTAAGGAGTATCCAGTTCCCTCACCTGCTTTACGAAACGTCTTTTCCCTCAAACGAGCAATTTCCTTCATGACTGAGGGTGCTTGAGAGGATTTACACACATAAATCTCAAATTCTTTGTTAGCAACTAGTAAGCTTGATGCAGGAAGCGAGGTAACCTCACTTTGCAATTTGCTCTTTCTTACAGGTAGTACTAACGGTTCAAAAGATTTAGTCTTTCTGCCTAAGAAAAATTTGGGAGAAAATAAAACAGGAGAAGTTTCATTTTTGAGAGCCTCCACGCAAACTCGTAGATATTCAGTTGCATCGGAAGCATCTTTAAAGGAACGCATTTTTTGAGGTGAAATAGGTTCACCAATCCTCATTTTCAAATTTTGGCCTTTTTTATTGATCAGCTCTCTGGCAAGCAAGAGTGTCCTTAGTTTTGGGTGCAACAAACCCAAAACTTGAAAAAGCCATCCGTTATTTCCAATGAAGCAAATGGGAAGAACAGATGCGTTGTTTCTTCGAGCCAAGGATGCTGGGTGGAGTGACCAACAAGAATCAATAATTTTTCGACTATATAAATTCAAAGAGGATACTTCGCCCGCGGGAAAAACTCCTAAACAATTTCCATTTTTAAGAAAGCGGGAGCTATTTATCATCGCTTTGAGATTTTTTGATTTACCTGAATCTCCGCTTAGTATGTCGACTTCAAATATGTGTGGTTTCATGGCCTTAAAAACCCCAAGTTCCTGGTTTACTAAAAGCTTAAAGTCGGGCCGTATCTTTGAAAGCAATGATCCAAGTGCCAAACCATCAATTCCACCAAATGGATGATTTGCAACAACTAGCAGTGGACCGTTCTTCGGCATTCTCGCTAAATCTTTGGGTAAAACCTCCATTTGTACATCCAGCTTTTTAAGAACAGCGTCAAAAAAAGTTATCTTCTTGTTCTCGTCAGTATAACTTATTGATTTGCAGTATAAACGGTTGATTGCCGTGAACCCCAAAATGTAGTCCAAAAATTTACAAACAAACTCAGGAACGCATTTTATACCAAGCCGAGTTATTAAAAAGCTAAATGAGACACACCTGTCCATTCTGATTTTCTAAAAAAAAACTATCTTCAATTCATTACATTCGTGTAACAAATCTGAACCATTTTGCCGAGAGGTGTTCTTTCACGGCAAAAAGGAGTGTCCGTCACTCCAGTTTTAGCAAAAGCAGACTCTTTTGCTGCATGGGTCGATGCATTGAGAATGCAATGAATTCCCAATAATGACTTAATTCAAATAAGATAAAACCATTAAAAAAAGAAAGACAGCGGTCAAAATCACGAATACAAAACAATCTCCAAACTATATAGAAAATGTACCCGAAAAGTTGTAGGTGTGGATGTAGGATCATAGCAATAGCTTTCAAAAGCGTTGCAGACTTTAAAATATGAGAGATTTCGCTTTTAAGCTTACCGAGACTTGCGGACAAGGCTGGTTGATATTTAGTGTGAGTCATACCAATGGAAAATTATACATATGATGAGATTTCGGGCATGATCGATCATGCCCTTCTCCACCCTACTCTTTCTGAGAAGGAGCTGCTTATGGGGTGCCGTCTTGCACATGACTATTCCACAGCCACGGTCTGTGTGAAACCCTGCGATATAGAGCGGGCAAACCATTTGCTCAGTAATTCAACCACCGGAGTATGCACGGTCATTGGTTTCCCCCATGGAGCCAACACTCGCGAAGTAAAGATTAGGGAGACCCAACTCGCCTGTGAGCAGGGAGCCAGCGAAGTCGATCTCGTACTCAA
>JAQCIX010000114.1 GCA_027593365.1 Verrucomicrobiota bacterium | reverse complement strand
ACACCGATTCAACCTTACTAAGTGATGCGTTTTTTTACCTCTTTTAGCTTCTTACTTTTTTGTTCTTCTTTATTTTCCAAAGAGCCTGCCCATGATCTAATCTCTCAAGATTTGGTGCATTGGCAAATCCCCAAAGGAAATGATCAATACAATTGGTATGTAGTTGAAGATGGTGTGCTTCAGCTAAGAAGTAGCCCCAACCGAAAGCACTCGGTTCTTAAAACCAAGGAGGTTTTCACTGACTTCAGTTGTAGCTTCGAGTTTCGTTTTATTGAAGGAAACATAGATTCGGGAATCGAACTTCGGAATAATGATCAAATTCAAATTGGTATTTCTGGGTCACTCAAAAAAGATATGACCGGTTCCCCCTACATTCCCGGATTGGGATACCCAAAACACGCAAAAGGTGTTGATTTGTTGCTTAAAGGCAAGGCCTGGAATCAAATGACCATTACCTGTGAAGGACCGAGATACCGAGTAAATCTGGCGGGTAATGAAATCTTGGATTACCAATCACCCCGAGCCATTCCCAAAGGACCCATTGGGATTCAATTACATGGCAATCGGGATATGAAAATTGATTTCCGGAGATTCTTAGTCGAGAAATTATAGTAATTCTACAAGTACCACTCAGATCCCTCTACTTCGGTAAATTACTACTTGCTGTAGTTAAAAACTGCTGAGAAATTTCTCCCATGCATAAGGAGAGCCCTGTAGTAAAGCTATTGAGCAAACTTGTCTCAATACCGAGCATCAATCCTTCCTTGGATAGAGAAACCGTCGGCTGCGGAGAGGAACCTGTTACCGCCTTTCTTGAGGAAACTTCCCAAAATGCGGGGTTAGTAACAGAAAGGCAAAAGGTTGCGACTGGTAGAGACAATTTATTGGTACGCTTACCCCCTGCCGGTGAAGTTAAGAATCGAGTATTGCTTGCCCCTCACCTGGATGTTGTTCCCGCTCCACTTGAGGCATTCATCCCAAAAATTATTGGGAATCAGCTACATGGACGTGGGGCTTGTGATACCAAGGGATCAGTTGCCTGTTTTTTTCAGGCTTTACTGGATCTTGCGTCATCTTCTGAACCCCCACAGGAAACCGAGATACTTTTTGTGGGTCTGGTGGACGAGGAATTCACTCAGGCTGGATCGCGGGCATTTGCGGAAAGTACTATTACGGGCGATCTAGCGATTGTTGGAGAACCAACCGGATTGGAAGTGGTTTCTTCCCACAAAGGAAGTCTGTGGATTCAATTAGAAACAACAGGAAAAGCAGCTCATGGCTCCACTCCTGAAAAAGGAGTAAACGCCATTGAAAAAATGCACCAAGCGATGAACCTCCTGCTTGGAGAGTATCAAAAGAGTCTCAATTCGAAGAGTGACCCATTGCTCGGAAGGCCCACTTTAAGTTTAGGTACTATAAAAGGCGGGGATCAGCCCAATATTGTGCCAAGCCGGTGCCAGTTAGAATTGGACCGAAGAACCATTCCCGGCGAAAGTCCTGAATCGGTGATGGAAGACCTGCATGCTTTATTCGGAGTACTCGGACAATCCGCTCCAACTATCAAAATTTCCAGAACGGTACCCTGCCCACCACTTCGTACTAACCCCGAACTTCCCTTCGCAAAACTGCTGCTCAAATGTGCAAATCAAAAGCAAATGAAAGGAGTTCCTTATTTTACCGATGCATCCCCGCTTTCGATGGGCGGCACACCTGCACTTGTTTTTGGTCCAGGCGATATTGAACAGGCCCATGCAGAGAAGGAATGGATTGATATAGAAGAACTAGAGAAAGCTCACTCAATTGTATTAAATTTCCTTAAATCCTTACCCTAGCACCTCGTTTGATCTTTGAAGGTCAGATTTTTTAATCCAGCCAAGGAGAGAATCTAAGCTTGTCAAAATATCTGAATTTTCGCCATAGTTTATAGCTGTTGCCCAAAAGTATTTTGCAAACTCAAACGAACGAAACGAATATCGATCCATGAACCAAATCCAGCCTAACCTCCCATCCCCCTTATCACGCCGCCAGTTTCTTGGTACCTCTGGTAAAGCTGCCATTGGTGGTGCCCTGGCTGGAATGGTATTGCCACATGTTCATGGACAAAGTGGTTCGACCAAAAAGATTGCCCTGATTGGATGCGGTGGTCGCGGAACAGGTGCGGTGGCGAATGCCATTGGTGCTTCGCGTCCTTACTGTCAGTTGAAGCTCCATTCGATGGCAGATGTTTTTGATTGGAGAGTTAAGCAAAGTCACAAAGGACTTTCTGCTAAGTATGCCGCTCAAATGGATGTTCCCGAAGACCGCCAGTTTGTTGGGTTTGACTCCTACAAAAAGGCAATGGATACCCTAGACGCTGGAGATATTGCCATCTTTGCTTCTCCCTGTGCTTTTCGCCGTCCTCACTACGAATATGCCATCCAGAAAAAACTGAATGTTTTCATGGAAAAGCCAGTTACTCCAGACGGACCTTCCTCCAAGAGAATTCTCGCCGCCAATGAGGAAGCTAAAAAGCTAAACCTCAAGGTGGGTGTTGGTTTAATGTGCCGACATAGTGAGGCCCGTATTGAGCTCAAAGACCGGATTGATAACGGAGAGCTTGGGGAGCTGCTCTATCTTAAAGCTGTGCGGATGCAGGGCAGACTCATTGGATGGGACAAGAGAAAGCAGGAGACCAAGGACAAAGACATTAGTGATTTGCTTTATCAAATCAAAAACTTTCATGGCTTTCTCTGGCTTAGTGGTGGGGTATACAGTGATTTTAATATTCACAATATCGACGAATGTTGCTGGATGAAAGGGATGTGGCCGGTGAAAGCTATGGGCTTGGGTGGCCGACACTATCGTGGTGATGAGATCGATCAGAATCTGGACAGTTACTCGGTTGAATACACCTTCCCAGACGATACCAAGCTCTACTTCCAGGGCCGCAGCATGAATAAGTGCTACCAGGAATTTGCTAGCCATGCTAACGGAACCAAAGGGTATGCATTGATCTCAGGTCCTGGCGGACATGCTTCACAGGCTAGGATTCACAAGGGCCAAGGACCCAAAAGTGACCTGGCCTGGATGTTTGGAACCGAAGGCGGAGGAAGACCACGCCGTGAAAACAGTGCCTATGTGGACGAGTGGGATCACCTGCTTGACGCGATTGTGAATGATAAACCTTACAATGAAGTCGAAAGAGGGGTTGCAGCAAGTGTCGTCACCTCGATGGGCCGGATGGCGTCCCATGTTGGCCGGGAAGTAACCTATGATGAGATGTTGAATTGCTCCCATGATTTCTGTGCCGGTATCGATGATATCGTGGATGGAGACTCCCCCTCCCCACTTTTGGCAAATGCAGATGGAAGCTATGCGATTCCCCAGCCAGGACAATTGGGTACTGAGTACTAAATCTTTTCCTTTCGATTTACATTTGGTTTAAGAGCAGGGTGAGCTTGCTAACAGTATGTAATTTTGCCTGCGAATAAGTTTCCTTGGAGTATTTTTGTGTATTTATCTCTTAATTTTCAAGAGTTTAGGAGAACCTCACTGAACCACCCTCCAAGGATTACAGAATCGCAGTTGACCAAGTTGTACCCATACCACTAAATCGATTTATCCAAGGAAGTTTTGGGGTAGGCTTTCTTGGCTTTAGGCCCGTTCTCGGTTACCGAGGACGGGCCATTTTTTTCCTTATTTGCAAATCTTTTCCTCCAAATCGATCAAGTGGCGAACCATTTTTGTCATCGCGAGAGGTGGAATGGATTCTCCAACCACTTCCCTAACTAACCTCGGGGAAAAGCTTTCGTTAGCATTCCATTTCCCCAGGGGCACTCCGCTAAAATCATAACGCTTGAACCAATGTTCGGAGTCGAGGGTAGAAAGTCGCAAGATTTCCCGCAGGGAAAGAACCCGGTTTTGTTCTGGGTGCCCCTTTAGGTCGCTGGAAATCACCCCACTGTTCATCGTTAATGTACCCGCAGGTCGATCCCACCACATTCTACGATAAGAAGTACGAAACCCTCGAATCAATCTTGCTTTACCATCGCTGATTAATTGAGGAACAGGTAAAGGTAACTGACAATCCGAGCACTTAATTTGCTTAGGCTTTTTTCTTCGTATATCACAGTCTGGACACCGATCATTATCAAAAGCAGTCTGCCCCTCGGGCGTATGCTTCATCCAATAATACTGTTTATCATTCCATTGAGGAATACAATGATAAGGGTCCTCTGGATCCACCAACTGGCTATGGGCATCCAAAGGGCTCAGATCAGCTGTCATATCCCTTAAGGTCACCCAAGGTAAAAGACCCTGACTTCCATGGGTCCGTGGCGGGTGTAGAGCGCTGAGTTCTTTTGAAAAAATTGGGGCCTGTCCAGGAAATGAATCAACCACTTGAGGCAATCGGCAGCCAATGGTAATCAAACGCTCTCGATGATGAGGGACTCCATAATCCCTAAAATCCAAGATGGATGAGCGGATGGTGTAACCCAAGGGATGCATTCTGCGAAAGATACAATCCAGTATATTTTCCGGTAAATTCGATTCGTTTCGAATGATGGTGTTTTCCATTCGCTTAACATTTTCGAGCAAGAACCAATCCGGTAATAGACTCTCCAATACATCCAAGCCTGGAAGGATTAAGCGGTTTCGCTCATCGTCTTTTGGACGTTTTCCCGCTCGAATGGACGATGCAATTCTCCCAGCTCCATTGGAAGACATGCCCTGACAGGGTGGTGACAGGGTGATTAACCAAGGATGCTGACCATCCAGTTGTTGTTGGAAAAACTCAATGTACGCATCTTTTAATTTCCAGATATCACCCTCAAAGACTTCGGTATCTGGAAAATTTTTTCGAAGTAGAGAAGCACGCGATGGCACAATTTCACAAGCACCAAGAACTGGAATACCGCAACCCCACTCAATACCCACATCTCCCAGACCACCTCCCGAAAAAATCGAACCCGCGATCCGTTCTGGTAGATTTTTTTTCCCTGTTTTGTTCAAGCCCAAGTTCTCCCAATTCTTTAAACATGTGTCACGTCTAAAAGTTTTCATTGAGCCGACTTCATCTATTTAATTTTCAAATTAGATAGCCTTTTACTTGGCTCAATGTGCACACTCATTAAAAATCGAAAAAATTATGGTTCTTCGCTCATCCTACTACCTGAGGTTACTTGGCTGCATGGCTCTCATTTTCTGCTTCGGGAATTTTATCTGGGCGAAGATCGATTTTAACCGGCAGATCCGACCCATCCTTTCAGACAAATGCTACAAGTGCCACGGCCCAGATGCTAAAAATCAAAAATCAGACTTCCGGCTCGATACCTTCGAACATGCGATCCAGGAGCATAACGGGTTTGTTGGTCTTACACCAGGTAGCTTGGAGGACTCTGAAATCCACTGGCGAATTCATACCGATGATGAAATCGAATTGATGCCTCCTCCTGAAAGTAAGCACCCTCTCACAGATGAGGAAAAAAAACTTTTGGATCAATGGATCATGGAAGGTGGCGAATATGAGAAACATTGGTCCTTTCAAAATCTACCCTCATCCATCGAAGTCCCCCAAAGCAATCACCCAAAACCTGTAAACTCTATCGACCACTTTATTGCCGAAGGACTGAAAGACAGTGGGCTTTCACCGAGTCCTGAAGTTGATCGA
>JAQCIX010000113.1 GCA_027593365.1 Verrucomicrobiota bacterium | reverse complement strand
GATGAAGTGGCAAACGGAGTAGGGCCATGTCGTGCCATCTGGATGGCGGTAAGAGCGGTCTTCAATCAATCCGTAGTGCCGGGTACCATCGGAATGCTCGATCGTACCAAGGCTTGTGTCTATAGTCAAAGTTCCACTGAAATATTCTAAATTCGCCTGCTCAAGAACGCGGTCATACCGGATGCTTCCACCGGAACCGGAAACTGTGCCTTCTCCTGCATCGGCGATTAAATTGTCTTCTCCTTCATTATGTAAAGTGGTTCGGCCACTGAGGAAGATCCGTCCACCTGCACCTCCGTTCGCTCCACCCGATACATTCAATTGAGAGTTTTCAGTTAATAGGAGATTATTGGCTGACAGTCGGATAGCTCCTCCGGAGCCGCCCGCACTACCACCCGCACCGTTTCCTCCAATCGAGAGTATTGTTGTATCAATGGTAAGGGAGTCGTTGGCATCGACCGAAAGGGCTCCACCGCCACTTCCACCACTTGCGTCGACAACAAAGCCTCCTCCTCCACTGCCACCGATAAGGCTGGTGATTTTTCCGTCGCCATAGCTGTTGCCTGAATTCTGATTGGGGCGGGCACCCGTTCCGCCATAACCCGCACCACCGGGGGCAGAGGAAGAGGTGCCGCCTCCCGGACCTTGTCCTCTTTCATTGACCGCACCACCTGCATAACCACCGGGTCCTGCTTTCGGTATGGATTCTTGTCCGCCATGCCCGCCGGAGATGGTGAGTTTGCTACCAAGATAGCCACTTCCAGTTATTTGTATATTTAAGGATGCATCGCCGGAGATAACGATTTCCAAGTCTCCCGCAAGATGAAGCTGATCAAATACAAAAGTACATACTTTGAAGGGGTAGGAGTTTCCTTGGTCATCGTAATAAATTCTTTGAGAAATGGAACCGGTTCTAGAATCTCCATTGGAGTGCTCCCATGTCCCAAGAGAAGTATTGATGAGCAGCTTGCCTGTTTCATAGCTAACCCGGTCTTCTGCGGTAAACTGGACTGTTTCTGGGGCCCAGTAAGCCCCACCGTCATTCGACGCAAAGGTCCTGTAAAAATAGGTCTCATTCGGGGATAATCCAGTAATGTCGGTCTGGAATTTGCCGTCATCAACGACCCAAAACTCCACTTCTCCCCACTGATGGCCCCACCCCTGAAATTGTGGGGAGAGTCGGATTGCCTGGGTATCTATCCCTTCCAGTGGGAATTCGACCCATTTACCTTGTTCCACAGGTCCGACAATTTCAGTAAGGGTTTTAAGGTAGTAGAAGTTTAATTCATCATCTGCTGCCATTACCTCGACAGATTTAAGTTCATCGTCCCGGGCAAACGGTTGAAAGTAAAGTCTGGCCTTACTCAATTCCCAGGATCGTTTGAAACTAAAAGTAAGTTGTGGGTCTACGCCATACCACGCGGTCCAAGTGGATCTCCAACCATTTTTAGGTTCCAATCCATCAATCAATTTCGAAGCTGGGTAGCTGGCACCTTTATCATTGGGTTCTGGGATCGCTTTCACTAAGACTTCGTCAGGTTCCAGTTTTCGTAAACCTTTCCTAATTCTTCCAAGGTTGACTGTGTTTTCCCACATGTCCAAGTTTTCACCTCCATCTGTATTTCCCCAGAGAATCGTAACCTCAGCGGATGGTTCGGATGGAACTGGCTTATCGTTTCGGAAAGGGTGGGTCGGGAGTAAATTATTTTCCAAGCCCCATTTGTGTGCCAGATAGCCTTCGATTTCACGAACTGCATTGGTAGGCAATACTTCGTTATACAAAAGGATTTCAGAAAATGTACCTTTCCAAAAGCGGGTGCCAGTAGGGTTTTTGGAAAAGTTTGTAGCCCGAACCGGGCCTTCGGTAACTATGCTAATCAGCGATGAGGATCCAGCCAGGTAGTCTTGAGCTAAGCCTTCTTTAAACTGCCCATTTTCCTGAAATGTACCGTTGATTAAGTAAGGGTCCGTTAGTCCTTCCAAATCCGACAGTTCAAAGTCATCTAAGTTTTCGGTGGTTAAATTAAAGAACTTCCAAATGGTTGAATCCCCAGTTTGGAAACCGTAATTTTGGGAATGACCAAGCAGGAATCCGCGATTTCCAGAAACTCTCTTGGTAACGAGAAAGACCGAGCGGATCGAATTAATGGGTCGGTCAAAGGTAAGAAAGTCATCCCCATCAAATTGAACAATGCTTTTGGCATTCAAACCATTTTGGATAAGACCTGGTTGCGATTGAGCATTCGGTTGAGTGGCATGGTTGTAATTGCCGGATTGATCCAGTAACCCACTGATCGGAGTAGGTGGATTGTAGGTTGGGTTGAACGCTTCCTTGTAAGGATGACCGTCTGGCAGTTTATCCGTGAGGCCCCACTTATGAGCAAGGTAACCTTCAAACTTGAATCGATTTTCCTCGGATACATCCTGCACCACGATGATTTCTGCAATTTTTCCGTCAAAGGGTACTCTTCCACCAAAGGGAGTGTAGCCGGTGCCGAGGGAGGCAAATGGATTGGTGTCCAATGGATATTGCTCTGGGTTGGAAACTTCGGTGGGTATTTGCTCAATTCCGTTGAGGAAAAATTTCGATGAGTTGTAGTCACTGAATGCACTTCTCGTCCAAGTTTGCAGGCTGGCAGTGTTCGGTTCCACGGGTTGGTAATTGACCTCTCCACCATTAAAACGCCAACTTCCAGGTGCGGTGGAAATAATGCGGGTGTTCGCCTGCCCGCCAAGGTGGAAAATGGGTGCAGTGCTTAGCCATTGATCACTCCCGGGTACTCCCAATAGCTCAATCTCAGCCAATTCGATATGGGAAGAATTATTAAAATCATCCTGGTTACTCAGGAATGTAATTCGGTAGGTGGAGAAGTTTTGATCGTTATCAAAGGAGACCAACCTGGGTTGCTTCGGTTCATCGAAGGACGGGATGAGAAGTTCTGAAATAACGGAGAAGGATCCATTGTTTTCGAGTCCTTCCACAAGAACACTTTCTGGATCAGCAGATCGGTCTTCATTCGTACTGGAAGTGAAGGAGATGGCGGTAGCCCGTCCGGGATATTTTAACTCGATTTTTAGGTAGGACTGGTTTCCGTCTGGTTGTAAAAAGAATGTGCTTAGATCTTGATCGAGCACAAATTCAGGTCCTTTGGTTTCCTCGTAGCCGGTTGGATGGGCTGTGATATTGTTCTCTGGGTTATTCATACTGACCCGAAATGAATCAGGGATTGATACGGCAAAAACAGATAAATCAGGGTTTTTACTCAACCCAAACCTTGAGCTTATTTGGAGGGAGTCTGCATCTCCATCAAAATCAATAACAGGTAAGTTGTTGAGGGCATTTTCAATCAACGCTGGTCTTTTTAAGAGCTCACTTTGTGCAAATTCATTCTCATTGGCTCGATCTTTCCATTTTTTAACGAAGTGGGTGTTGATGGTGGTTGAATCATTGGCATCAAACCATGCCTGCAGACTCTCTTCATCACCGGGGGACCAAACTGGAGGTTCACTGAAATATGGGTGGGAGGGGGCCAATGTGACCATTTGTTTCCATCTGTGGGTCAGGTATCCCTCAACCTTTTGCCTTTCTTCCTCTAAAAGAACTTTATTAAAGGCAATAAATTCACCGATTTCACATGAGGAGTACCCCGAGAATGTGCCGCTACCACCAAATTGAAGGTACTTGGGGAAGTGATTATCGTTTACTGTATTAGAACCCTGTTGGTATTGGGTGATATTACTAAGGTCCAGCCACACATTTGCAGTATCAGCTGAACCATCCACATCAACTGCAATTAAGTGAAAGGCGTCGTTTGCACTTTCAGTGAAAACACCAGTTGGAGGATCTTTGGAAATAGTAAGGTTTGCAGATACAGATATGCTTTCAGAACTTTCGTATTCACGTGTGTATACGAGAATGGTTGAACCATTTCGACTGCTCCAGAATGTATCAAAAAACTCGGAATTAATCGCACTGACAATCCCATTCATGCCCTCGGTAACATCATCAGAGATTGCGGAGTAGGTCGCAGTGGCTCCACCATGCGAAATGGAGAAAACTTCACCATTAGTGATCGAGCCATTACTTAGATTAATTGTGTGGGTTTCCCTGTCCCGTGTGCTGACGGGCCCTCCCAAAAATGTATATCCAATCCGTTGGTATCCAAAACCCATTGCCCATGAATTTTTAGATCTTGAGGAGATGACAAAATTGTTTTTGTACCATTCTTCCTCATCGGCTGCATAGCGGGCGACTGCAAACATGGTGAAATCCCCTGTGCTGGTATCCCATTTCTTTTCCGAATAGAGTGCATCTCCACCTGCTTTCTTATCTGATTTAGATTGGGCTGCAGATTCAAAGTGAACCACTTTAAGTCCAGTTCCATAGCCATATTCAGCTAATTTGGGATGGCCCTGGGCGACCATGTCGTACCCATTTCCACTTTTATCCCTCCACTCGGCCACATCCTGATCGCTTAAGGTGATACCTGAGCTATCGTTGGCGTCCAAGTGAAAGACAACTTCCTGCACAACCGAGGGGTTCCATGGAATGGGGGCGGGTACTTGAGTGGGATCGTAATCAACCCCGTTTTCTGCACTAGTATCTAACCACAATTCCAACCCTGGATAATCATTTGGAGAAAACTCGCCCGGTTTCAAAATACCCCTGCCTGGATTGATCAATTGCCCGGTTAAGGATGCAGTCGATTGGCGTAGGTTCGCTGTGCCCAGGTTAATGGCGATCGGTCCACTGGTCGATCCCGTGAAACCAACAGGAGTCGCACCTTTGGTAACAATTTCTCCAAAGGTGGGACCTTCCGTATTCCATGGATGAGAAGAGGGCAGGGCAATTCCCCACTTGTGTGCTAAATACCCTTCGATCAGGAGTCTGTCCGTCTCCTCTATTTCTCCTTGAAAAAGTAAGAATTCCCCAACCTGACAAGTAGAAGATTCTCGAAGTTGCCCGCCACTAGACCATGCTCCCATGGAAATTCTAGTGGGGACAAAATTATTATTATGCGAGCCGGTTGGGCGGCCTGAGTTATAATTCCCATTTATCCCATCATTCCAAATATAAGCTGAAGGGTCTCCAGATTTATCTTTTCCTTCATGAATAACCTCGAAGATATGAAAATCTAAATCTTTAGGGAAACCTTGATCGATCCAACCGTTAAAAAAGTATCGGCCATTGTATCCACCATGTTGCCCAAATAACCAGTTCCAGTCAGGCGAAGTAATTACACGACCGTATTGCCCCTCGGTATATCTTGAGATAGCAAAGATAGAAAACCCAGAGTTTCTCCAAGCTGCTTGATTAAGATTGTATAGATTTTCTAACCAGTCATTTCCATCAAAGTCCACCACTGCGATTCCTTGATACCCATCATGGACAATTTTCGGATTATTGGAATCTGGGCTGGTCGGAATACCTAAGTCTTTTTCCTGTTCCTCCTCATTTTCCGATTTTCTCGCCTTGTTTTTCCACTGATCAACGGGAGTGCCTTCTGGATCAATGACCAGTTCCGGGTTGTTGTTGGCACTCAGATCATTGGCATCGAACCAAAGGAAAAGAGAGTTAGGTAAATCGTCCGGAACCGGAATTCGATTGATAATGGTTTCCTTTCCGGTCCATTGGGAACCCGCAAGATTTTGAGCCAGTAATC
>JAQCIX010000112.1 GCA_027593365.1 Verrucomicrobiota bacterium | reverse complement strand
ATGAAGTGGATTAATTGACGCAAAACAAAATATCTTAGACGCAAAAATTTAAAATAAATAATTGTGACTCCCTAGCTAATAGAGTGGGATGGAGGCAGTGCCCAACCTGTTTCCATATTTGCTTGTGTTTTGCATGCCCTTGATGGTTTTTGCGGAGTCCCTGAATTTCAATCGGGATGTCCGGCCCATTCTCTCTGAAAATTGTTTTTATTGCCATGGGGTCGATGGCAACAAGAGGGAGGCGGACCTGCGCCT
The DNA here is from genome assembly GCA_027593365.1 of Verrucomicrobiota bacterium. Taxonomy (GTDB): domain Bacteria; phylum Verrucomicrobiota; class Verrucomicrobiia; order Opitutales; family Seribacteraceae; genus Chordibacter. The sequence goes on along the minus strand of JAQCIX010000112.1, from coordinate 5,433 downwards.
CGACCTCAGGGAGGATGCAATCGAGGGAGGTGCCATCGTGCCAGGAGATTTGGAAGAGAGTGAAATGTACCACCGGATCCACTCGACCGAAGAGGATGAAATCATGCCTCCTCCGGATTCCAACAGGATCTTGTCATCTGAGCAGAAGAAAATCTTGGATCGGTGGATTTTGGAGGGTGCCAAGTACGAAAAGCACTGGGCGTTTGTAGCTCCTGAGCAAAAGACGCCGCCCAAAGTGAAGCAAGTCGAATGGGTTCGTAACCCCATCGATTCCTTCGTGCTCGAAAAACTGGAGGAAAACAATCTTTCTCCCAGTCCTGAGGCGAGGAAGGAAACCTTGGTCAAACGCCTCTACGCCGACCTGATCGGGTTACCTCCCTCTCCCGATGAAGTGGATGCATATGTCAAAGATACCTCCTCAGGTGCATATGAAAAAGTGGTCGATTATTTACTGGCCAGTCCGCATTACGGCGAGAGAATGGCTCTGGAGTGGTTGGACGCCGCCCGCTATGCAGACAGCAACGGCTTTCAGTTTGATGGAGAAACCTACCAATGGATTTGGAGAAACTGGGTCGTCCAGGCTCTCAATGAGGACATGCCTTTCGATCAGTTTACTATTTGGCAACTCGCAGGAGATCTTCTGCCAAATGCCAGCACGGAGCAGAAAATAGCGAGCGGATTCAATCGCAACCATTTGAACAACGGAGAGGGTGGGGCCATTCCGGAGGAGCAGCGCTTTGTGATTTTGTTCGACCGAATGGATGTGACCTCCACCACTTGGTTGGGGCTGACTATGGCCTGTGCTCAGTGTCATGACCATAAGTATGACCCCATTACTGCGCGGGACTACTACAGCATGCTGGACGCGTTTAACCAGGTGTCTGAAAGTGGCCGTCCTGGTCAGCAATCGAAACGGGTGCGGGTGGCCGCTCCTTTTATCGAGCTGCCGACCGAAGAAAATAAAATCAAAATTAAGGAGTTTGAGGATCGGATTGCCAAACTCAGGCAGGAATCTCAGGAAAAGGTTCCATTCGATCCTAAAGCCTTCCCCTTGCCCCGACGAAACGGTCCGGTGCAGGCTCGTTTTGTCCGGGTGATCAACGATACTCCCAAAGGAGTGCTACACCTTGCGGAAGTGGAAATTTATTCCGATGGAGTGAACCTGGCCTTGGACGCTCAAGCCTCCCAAAGCAGTCAGTTTGGTGATGCCTCAGCCAATCGGGCGATTGACGGCAATACCAATGGGGCATTTGGTCAAAAGTCTGTCAGTCATACTAAGGACGAAACCCAACCCTGGCTGGAAATTGATCTTGGTTCGGAAAAAACAATGGATCAGATCAAGGTCTACAACCGAGAGGACCAGCTGGAGAACCGGCTTCAAAATTTTTGGGTGGTTGCTTACAACGCTAAGCGACAACCTGTGTGGGCAAGCCGCGGAGAAAAGGCCCCGATGCCCCTTTGGGAAGCGGATCTGCCCCAAAGCTTTGAGGGATTCACCAAGGAACAAAACCGGACCCTACAAACCTTCATTCAGCAAAATGATCCCAAGAAGATCGAAGCTACCCAAAAGCAGATCAAGAAATTGGAAAAACAACTGGCGAACTACAAGGGGGATCAGGTACCCAAAGTCATGGTGATGGACGATGCCAAGAAGCGCCCGACCCACATCCTTAACCGCGGTGAATACCTGAACAAGGGAGAAGAAGTTTCCTTTGCAACCCCGGCATTTCTTACCCCCATAAGCAAAGATCTTCCAAAGAACCGGCTCGGTCTCGCTCAATGGCTGGTTTCCCGGGAAAACCCGCTGACTTCCCGGGTGCAGGTAAACCGGATGTGGCAAAGGTTTTTTGGCATAGGCTTGGTCAAAACTTCGGAAGACTTGGGCGTGCAAAGCGAGTATCCCTTGCACATGGATCTCCTCGACTGGTTGGCGGTGAAATTTCAGGATTTTGGCTGGAGCCAAAAGAAAATGCACCGTCTCATTGTGACCAGTTCCACATACCGCCAGTCCAGTAGGATGAACCAGTGGCAGCGGGAAAACGACCCCGATAATCGGCTCGTTAGCCGGTCCAGCCGTTTTCGTATGCCCTCGATGGTATTACGGGATTGGGCCCTTGCCAGTTCTGGTCTTCTGAACACGCAACTTGGAGGAAGCCCGGTATTTCCCTATCAGCCGGACAAGGTTTGGGAAGCCCTGGAGGTGGATAAGAAACGATCCTTTGATTATCCTCAATCTCTTGGCGATGACTTGTACCGCCGGTCTCTTTACACCTTTTGGAGGCGCACAGTGGGCCCCGTCAATATGTTCGACTCGTCGGACCGTCAGGCCTGCCGGGTAAAGCCCGGGCAAACATCTACTCCACTCCATGCCCTGACCACTCTAAATGATCCAACATGGGTGGAAGCAGCCCGTTTTCTTGCCGAGCAGGTGATGCAGGAAAAGGACGATCTTCCTGAGCGGATTGAATATGCATTCCGTCTGGTCAACGCGGAGAACCCATCACCCAGCAAGCTTGATATTCTTAAAGCGGCTTATGAGGAGCAGGTAAGGATTTATCATAAAAGCCCTGGTGATGCAGAAAAACTGCTCGCGGTGGGAGAAAAGAAACGCAACCCCAGCTTACCCTTGCCTGAGCATGCAGCCCTGACGAATCTTTGCCTGGCCATCCTCAACCTCGACCAGTCCCTTACTCGCGAATAATCTAATCATCATGAGCCCGCCCACCGATCCTTGTTTTGCCCAGCTTGAAACCCGAAGAAGTTTTCTCGGCAAAAGTTCCACGGGGGTGGGCCTGGCCGCTCTTGCCGGCCTTCTCAACCAGGACAGAGCCCTGGGTGCAACCATCGGAAATTACTCCTTTCCCAATTTTACTCCCCGGGCCAAGCGGGTGATTGTGCTCTGGCAGGGCGGGGGTCCATCCCACATCGACTTGTTCGACCCTAAGCCCATTCTTACCAAAATGGCGGGCCAGGATATCCCCAATTCCGTGCGTGGAGATACCCGCCTCTCGACCATGTCCTCAAACTACAAAGCATGGCCCTGCGTGCCCGAGATCAAACCCTATCAAAAATACGGGCAGTGCGGTACCGAGATGAGCACGATGCTCCCCAATCTGGGTGGATTAGCGGATGATATTTGTTTGGTTCGAAGCCTACATACCGAAGCGGTTAACCATGCTCCAGGTGTCACTTTCATGCTTACCGGTTCGCAGATTCCCGGCCGTCCCAGCATGGGGGCCTGGCTCACTTATGGTCTGGGCAGTGAATCGGAAGATTTGCCCGCCTATGTGGTGATGACCTCTTCGGACAAAGAGAAGACCTGTGGGCAATTATTTTACGATTATTACTGGGGCAGTGGTTTTCTTCCCAGTAAGCACCAGGGGGTAAAGTTTAACAGCACCGGGGCTCCCGTTCCCTACTTGGATAACCCAACTGGTATGTCTCGCCAGGGCCGCCGTTCTTTACTCGACAAGTTGTCCAAGCTAAACCTCGAACACTATGCGGAATATGGAGACCCGGAGATTCAGACCCGGATCTCCCAGTACGAGATGGCCTTCCGTATGCAGACCAGCGTTCCGGAACTGCTGGATTTCAAGAAGGAACCCGAACATGTTATCAAGCGGTACGGTCCGGATGTGGAAGTGCGTGGTACCTTTGCCAATAATTGCCTGACTGCCCGTCGCCTACTGGAGCGTGGCACTCGCTTCGTCCAGTTGATGCATTCCGGATGGGACCAACACAGTAACCTGTTTGGCCAGTTGGAAAAACAGTGCGTAGACACTGATGCTCCTTCCGCAGCCCTCATTCAGGACCTGAAGGACAGGGACATGCTCAAGGACACCTTGGTGATCTGGGGGGGAGAATTTGGCCGTACTCCCTTTGGGCAGTACAATTCGGGCGACTCCAAAAAGCCAACGGGCCGCGATCATTTTGGCCGTGCCTTCAGTTGGATTATGGCCGGAGCCGGAATCAAGGCCGGTTCTGTCTATGGGGAGACCGATGAGTTTGGATGGAACATCACCAAAGGAGCCATTCATGTGCATGATATCCAGGCGACTATTTTGCACCTATGTGGGATCGACCATGAGAAACTGACCTTTCGTTACCAGGGACGGCAATTCCGCTTGTCCGATGTCCACGGTCATGTGGTCAAAGGCTTGTTCAGTTGAAAATCTTTTACCACCATATCTAATTCTTAAATTTACGAAAAAATTCAGTCGTTTGTTTTTCGTTTTTTTTACCTCTGCTTGTAACTGCCAATCCATATTCCGAGCTATTATGTATCAAAATGTAATGAAGATAATCCTTTGTTTGGTAAGCTACTTTACCTTTATTCACCAAGTGCTTGCGGAAGACGCTTCCCCACGGCTTCATTGGATGTTGTTTAAAAGTGGGGATGGGCAGTATCATACCTATCGTATCCCTGCTTTGGTTAAAACCACTCAGGGTACCTTGCTCGCTTTTGCGGAAGGGAGAAAAAACAGCCAGGCAGATCATGGAGATATCGACATTGTACTCAAGCGTTCCGAAGACAACGGAAAGACATGGTCCAAAATGAAGGTCCTGCAGGATGATGGGGAGTACACCATAGGAAACCCGTGTCCATTGGTGAATCGTGAAACTGGGCGTATCTTTTTATTAACCAATGGGGCTAAGCATAGGGAAGGGGATATTATTATCCGAGGTCAGGGTTCCCGTGAAATTTATATTAGCCATTCCGATGATGATGGGAAGACATGGAGTGAAAGAAAAAATATTTCAGCGATGGTGAAGAAACCAGAATGGCGGTGGTATGCCACCGGTCCGTGTTCTGGCATCCAGATCCAATCAGGGAAATACAAAGGCAGGCTGGTTGTTCCTGCTAATCACTCCTACCATGGGTCGGATGTGAAACGGTGGGAATATCGATGCCATTCGCTCTACTCCGATGATCAAGGAGAAACCTGGGAGATCGGCCAGTCTTCATCGGTGGGTGCGAGTGAAACTCAGATCGCCGAAGCAGGCGAAGATTTACTGGTTCAAGACATTCGCATGCAGACTCATAAGAAAGGCGTACGAGCACTTCGTTTTAGCAAGGACGGTGGTGCCACCTGGAGTCCATTGGTACATGACAAGTACAGGAAAGACCCCCGCTGTCAGGGCAGTATGATCCGTCATGGGGATGTATTAATAAGCTCGAACCCAAACAGTAGTAAGAGGGAGAAAATGACCCTCTATGTATCTAAAGATCAGGCTAAGAGTTGGGAGGAAGTGGCTTTGATTTATCCCGATGCATCGGCTTATTCTGACCTGGAAGTGACTGAAGATAATCAAGTGGTTTGTCTTTTTGAGAATGGGATTGAAAACCCCTATGAAAGAATCTCCCTTCACTTTATTCCCCTTTCGAAGGTTATATCTGTAGGCAGTTCAAAAGCACAGCCCTGAAAAGACCAT
>JAQCIX010000111.1 GCA_027593365.1 Verrucomicrobiota bacterium | reverse complement strand
AAGCAGGTGGTCAAAGATATCCGACTGGATGCCCTCGTACTCCACCCATCGGGTGTCATTGACGAAGACATAAATCTCAATGGGCACGCCTTTCTCATTAGAGGGTAATTGGCGGACCAAAAAGGTCATTCCTTCCTGATGAATTTTTGGGTGTGCCCGAAGATACTCTTTGCAGTAGGCTCGAAAGGTACCGATATTGGTGAGATTTCTACCATTTAACAGAGGAGAAACCTCTCCCAGTTCATCTAGGTTCATCCCCTTTGTGCCAATTTCTGACTTTTTGGAATTCAAATAAGCTTGGAGGCATTCGATTCTTTCCAGATCCTCCACTTCCGATCGCTTGAGAAAGCGAACACTGGAAATATCAAGGTTTATACTACGCTTGATCCTTCGCCCACCCGACTCGCTCATACCTCGCCAGTTCTTGAATGCATCACTGACCATGGCATAGGCCGGTATCGTGGTTATGGTCTTGTCCCAGTTTTGCACCTTCACCGTAGTTAGGGAAACATCAATCACATCGCCATCCGCCCCATACTTGGGCATTTCCACCCAGTCCCCCTTGCGGACCATATTGTTGGCCGTTAACTGTATGCCGGCAACCAACCCAAGAATGACATCTTTAAAGACCAACAGAAGGACAGCGGTCAGGGCTCCAAGTCCCGAAAAGAAATAAACGGGAGATTTGTCCAGCAGTATGGAGAGGATAAAAATTACTCCGGTGGCATTGACCACCAGCTTGATGGCCTGACAAATCCCCTTCAGGGGTAATTTCGAAGAAAGACTCGATTCTTCATAACTATCGTGCAAGGCATTGATCAGAGCGTCGATGCTCCATAATGCGATGACCACCAAGTAAAGGTTTACTGAAACCTCGATTATACCAAGAAGTACCTCATAGGGTCCAAGCATAACCGGTGAAAGAGCACTAATCACAAAGGCAGGAGCTATGTGAGACAGGCGGTGAAAGAATTTTTCCTTAAGAAAATGCTCCCCAACTCGGGTTTTGGTTTTTTTTGCAAGGGAACGAACCACCCCGAGTACAAAGCCTTTGACAATTAAGTTGGCCAACCAAGCGATCAAAAGAACGAGAATCAAGCAGATCACAGCGATTAACAGATCAGTACCTGGAGCAATGGTGATTGAATCGTCAGGACCTAAGCTCAGATAAGCATAAACATCCCTTAATAAAGAGTGGAATTGGTCGATCATATCTATCCCTACACTAAACCCAAAATATGAAGTGTGCTCAATGCAAAAGCTCTTATCGTAAATTTAATAGTGAGCACCAAAAAAACGCCTTAGCTAAGCAAACTTAACGATCCAAGTAAGGCTGACCTAGCTCTCTGATTTTTGGTTTGTAGAAAAGTAACTGGATACAACACCGGCAATCAAAGCAAACAAACCGAAGTGAAGTAATAAACTTGGAGAACCCTCCATGGTAAAATATGGCACACCCCGCTCCCACTTAAAAGGATCTACATCATGCACTGTATTTGCTTGCTCAGAAAAAGCCTGCATGTACGCAAAAACAGATGGTATAATCATCATAACTACACCGGTTATAATGAGTACAATGGATACGAGGTTTGGGAGACCAAATTTTTTCTTTGAACCAATACCAAAAACGAGAGAACAAAAAAGAGTGACCAGCAGGATGTAGGGCAAATGAGTTATTATTGGGAATATCTGGAACATTGTTGTAAAAAGGTTAAATATTTTTAGATAGAAATCTACTAAAGTGACTCTCCTATCCAGTTAATCACTGCTTCAATCATCAATTGTTCTGCAGTTTCAGAAAACACATGATTGGCCCCGGGTAATTCCACAAGTTTCTTCGGCTCATTAGCCAAAGCGAAGATTTCCTGCGAATCGGTGATCGGCACCACATCGTCCTCGGTACCATGTACCAGCAACCAGGGTATTGTAATATTCGCTGCTCTGGGAGCAGTCGAAACAATGCTTTCCAGATCATTCTTGAATGATGAGGAAAGTGGGCAACTTGGCTCTTCCCACATGCAACCAGAGTCCGGGGTTTCCTCCCCAAACTCACGCTCATAAAAAGCCTTGGTATTTACCATACCGGCCAGGGAAATAAGAAAACGAATTCGGTCATCCGATGCCGCAGCCAGGACGCCCACAGCCCCGCCCATGCTATGCCCAGCGTAGATCACCCGGTACCCGTTATCATGTGCGGCTGTAACCACCGCTTTCAGGTCATCCACTTCTTTGGATATGGTGGAATGCCTAAAATCTCCCCCTGAACTGCCATTCCCAGAAAAGGAGAATCGCAAAACCGGCATGCCCTCGGCCGCCACTGCATTGGCCAAAGCAACTACGAAGGGACGATCCTTATTCCCGGTCACTCCATGCCCGATGATCAGTAAATTGCGGGCCTTTTCCTGCCCTGCATGAAAGGTGTAGTCCAGGATCTCCCCGTGTGGGTTTTTAATCTCTTGTTCCATAGGTTTCATGGGATACTCAACCATTGCTATTGTGGCAAGCATCCAACCCATAAAAAAGCCGACTCCCACAAAAGGAGCCGGCTTTGAAAAAATATCCTAAAGTTTAGGCAATTTCAGATGCGTGAAAAGCAAACCAGTCATCCAGGTTATTCAAATTAATCGCATCCTTTGGATCTCCGTCTGCCAACCCGTTCTCAGAAAGGATCGCTTGGCGGGTGGCATCATCATGAATGTATCCGGTTATGGATGCATTAAGGGCAGAAATCGTATCATCATCCAGTTTCACACCTGGCTGCTCTTTGATCCAGGCTTCCAACTGAGGATAAGTCGGTTTCGAATCCGCAATAAAGGAACGAACCGCATCTGCACTCAAACCAAGGGCATCCACAACCATCGAATCATATCCGGCACCGATTCCAGGATAGCCATCGGCAATCTTGCCGGCTGCTTCCAAAGAAACTTTTTGCCACATACGGGGGAGATGAAGAACACCAAGAGGACCGGCAGTACCGGAGCTAATCAGAGGGACAATCTTAGACATATTTAATACTTTTTCGAATGGTTGAAGAAACATTGAAGAGCTGGCTTCTCTTATTAGAAGCCTCTTCATTTTCAAGAATTGAATGGACAATCTCTGCGCCTTTCCCATCAAAGGTAAAGGTTAAAGAAATGAACCCCTACAAACAATTTTACTTATGAGCACCAAAGAAAAAAGAATCGGATTTGTCGGACTTGGACGCATGGGAGCGAACATGGCCCGTAATTTAAAAGACAAAGGATACCTAGTCAGCAGCGTCTACGACATCAACCAGGAGACTTCCTCCTCTCTCGCCACCGAGATCGGTGCTCAACCTGCGCAGACCCTCGCCGAAGTTACCGCGAATTCCGACATCGTTCTCACCGTGGTGACCAACGATGCCGCCATGGAAGCAATCTTTTTTAATGAGGGAGATAACCTGTTTATTGAGTCTGCCGGCACCCTCTTTATCAACTGTGCCACCCTCTCTCCCGAAGTGCATGTAAAACTTGAGAACGCGGCCGCCCAGGTGGGTGCCCAAACCCTCGAGGGCTGTATGGCTTCCAGTATCACTCAAGCCCGTCAGGGTACCCTCTACTTGATGATCGGTGGAAGCGAGGAGGTCTTCAATTCCGTTAAGGATCTGCTAGATGACTTGAGCATCAACCTTCGCTTTGTCGGGGCAGCTGGTAAAGCCGCCCAGGTCAAAGCCCTCGTCAACATGGTGATGAATATTAACACTGCCGGTCTCGCCGAGGGACTAGGGATAGCTGATGCTCTCGGGCTTGATCTCAATATGATTTGCGAAATCTTTTCCCAGACCGGGGCCAACTCCCGTGTACTCGAAACGGATTCCGAGGATATGCTCGGGCGCGACCACGAGTGCTACTTTTCAGCCGAGCATGCAGCCAAGGACTCAGGGATCGCCATATCGGTGGCCGAAGGTGCCGGTATCGATGTACCTCTTGCCCGGGCTACCCTTTCCCAATACCAAAAGATGGTCGATGCTGGACTAGGCGACCTCGATAAATCAGGCGTGGCCGAACTAACTTTCAAGGGCCGAGGACCAGGCAAGTAACGGACCGAACCCGGGGGTAGCGCCTACTTTATCCTGACATCGCTCCTGCCCTGAGGAGCTTCTTTTATTGCTTAACAGCCAAGCTGCAGTCTCCATTCCTGTAACCCCTTCGCTCTTGCCCGTATCAGCAAGAATGCAAAGACAGTGATGTGCTCAAGGATCAAACATTAGACATAAGAAAAATCTAAAATTTTTTGCAAAAATATAACATTGTTTGTATAGTGAGGTGTCAGCCGAATCATAAAGTGAGGCTGATCAAAGAAAAATCAATACAATCAAATGGGGAATGGTCGAAACGGCGTAAAAACTCGTTTCCCCGCCAGACGGGGAGAGAAGAGAAAACGCCAAAAGACCGCAATTCCTCCACATTTTGCTGATCGGATTTTTAGCCCATCCTCCCCAAAACCCACTATAGGTGTAGCCCTTTCATGTGGTGGAGCTAAAGGACTTGCCCACCTAGGAATTATCAGGGTCTTGATGGAACACGGCATCGTGCCCGATATGATTGCTGGTTCAAGCATGGGTGCCTATGTCGGAGCCCTTTGGGCCAAAGGATACGACCCCGACGAGATGGACCGGATGGCCCTTGAATACAGCGGTATCCTCGGAGCCCTCAAGTTGGCCGATCCCAAACTGTGGCCTGTTCGGGGTTTGCTTAAAGGAAAAATAATCGAGGAAGGAATTCGCCGCCGTCTTAAGTATGCAAAATTTAAGGAACTACGTACCCCACTTTATATATCTGGCACGGATCTCGATACCCTTCAAACATCCTGGTTCGAAAGTGGGGATGTGGCTGCCGCAGTTCGGGCTAGTTGCGGATTGCCGGGCATTTTTGCCCCCAAGAAAATCCAGGGGAAACATTATGTCGACGGGGGAATCGCCGCACCTCTTCCAGTGGAAAAACTTCGCCAAATGGGTGCGGATGTGGTCATCGCTTCCAATGTCATGGTTCCACCGGAAGAGCGGATCAACCTCGACAAACGCTCCAAGACTCTGCGCAAGCGCTTTGCCAAAAAACACCCCATTCTTCATTTCCTTAACCAAACCTTCAATCCCTTCTCCTTTGGCAGTGGGTTACAGGTGCTCGACCGGTGCGTCCAAGTTGGGCAAGCCCGCCGGTTATCCAAAAGCCTCGAGGAAGCGGATGTGGTCATCGATGCCTACAGTTTCCACTCCCGTTGGTATGAATTTTATAAACCGGAGCGCTTTATAGCTCTCGGCAACCGTGCAGCTACTGATGCCCTGCCCCGCATCCTTAATGTTCTTCAATCCACCACCCCCAACCTATCCAGCCTGTCATGAATCCATTCAATCATCTCGCCTGGGGCGCATGCTCCGCCGACGAAGCTCAATCCCGACAAAACTCAGCCCTACGCTCCTTCCTACGCAACCAAGTTTACCCCTACTGTCTTCACTACCGCAACAAGTTCGATGAACTCGGGCTGGATCTCCAGGAGATCCGCGGAGTGGAAGACCTCACCCAACTGCCATTCACCAGCAAAGCCGATCTCGCCGAGGCGGTCACCGAAGGTCGCATCCGTGACTTTCTCATTCTACCGGACTCGGAAAAACTCCGTCGCCGGCCGGGAACCATTCTACGAGCCTTGCTTACCGGAGTAGAAAGAACCCGAAATGCCCTTGATCAAGAGTACCGCCCCA
>JAQCIX010000110.1 GCA_027593365.1 Verrucomicrobiota bacterium | reverse complement strand
CCTGTTAAGCCAGGGGTTCATCCGACAGCTTTTGTCGAAGCGGATGCAACCATTTCCCCATCGGCCACAATAGGAGCATTTTCCTATGTTGGAAATAAGGCGAATATTGGACCTTATGCAAAAATAGGTACTCATTGTCATATCGGATCTCATACCGAAATAGGCGAAAATAGTATTTTGTACCCGGGAGTAAAACTACTAGCTAGATGCAAGATAGGTGAGATGGTGGTTTTAAATGCTGGAGTTGTGGTCGGATCTGAAGGTTTTGGTTTTGATCAAGATGGCGAAGAGCATAAAAAAATACCCCATTTAGGTTTAGTTGTGATTGAAGATAGAGTCGAAATTGGAGCCAATACCTGTATTGATCGTGCTCGCTTTGAGGAGACAAGAATTGGAACGGGAACTAAGCTCGATAACTTAGTTCAAATAGGTCACAATGTTAAGATTGGCAAAAATTGTCTGATTGTCTCTCAGGTTGGTATAAGTGGGAGTGTGGTTATGGAGGATGATGTTGTCGTCGGGGGCCAAGCTGGTTTTGCAGGTCACTTAAAAATTGGTAAGGGTGCAAAAATAGCTGGCCAAGCTGGTATTACCAAAGATGTTAAACCTGGTGAGTTCCTTAAAGGAAACCCTGCCCTACCCTTTCAAACCGCCCAAAGAATTGCTATTTTGCAAAGAAAGTTACCAGATCTTTTCAATAGATTTGCCCAAGAAAAAGCGAAAGAGTAGACAAAGCTATGCACAACGGCACCAACCTAAAAATATTTAGTGGAAATTCGAATATTCCCTTGGCAAAGGAGATATGCTCTTACCTAGATTTAGAAATAGGTGATGCCTTGGTGACATCTTTTCCGGATAGTGAAAGTTTTGTTCGTTATAATGAAAATATCCGGGGTATGGATGTATTTCTCTTACAATCCACAAACTCTCCTGCGAACCACAATATTATGGAGTTGCTTATCATGGTGGATGCAGCCAGACGAGCATCTGCGGCAAGAATTTCTGTGGTCATTCCCTTTTTTGGTTATGCAAGACAGGATCGTAAAGATCAACCCAGGGTTCCTATAACTTCGAAACTTATTGCTAACTTACTTGTGGCAGCCGGTGCAAACCGAGTGCTCACCATGGATCTGCATGCCCAGCAAATTCAGGGATTTTTTGATATCCCTGTGGATCATTTGTACGCATCTCCAGTATTCTTCGATTACCTTAGAAACCGAAATACTCAAAACATGACTATTTTCACTCCAGATGTTGGTGGAATGAAGATGGCGAGTGCTTATGCTGAAGTACTTGGTTGCCCCCTCGGTTTTGTGGCAAAACGCCGAACAGGAGCAAGCACGGTTGAGGCTACCAATCTAGTTGGTGAGGTAGAAGGAAGAGAGATCTTGATTGTAGATGATATGACTGAAACTGCGGGAACTCTCACTGCAGCTGCAAAACTCCTGAAGGAAAGGGGAGCAAAGCGTGTTTCAGCCGTAATTAGTCATTGTGTTTTAAATGATACTGGAAGGGATCGTTTAGAGCAGGGGCACTTGGACGAATTAATCACCACTAATTCTGTAAACATAGATGTTGATCGACTTCCAATCACTCAGCTTAGTGTGGCTCCTCTTTTGGGGGAGGCGATCCAACGCACTCATACCGATAGCAGTATTTCAAGTTTGTTCGAAATTAAGGGATTTTAAATTGTTAGTTCCCTACTGAGGGAATGAAACAATTCATCCTTTTAGTTTCGCTAAATTCATAATGTCATTCATTCGATCTAGAAGATGCTGGTTAGCCTGCTTATCGATCTTTATAAGCGATGTTAGCGGGCAATCCTATGGCTATTCTCTAAAGATTGACGAATCAGATATAGATCGCACAACATATCTACCTCATCCGAGTTATTCTCCAATATTGAAGTCTGCAACGCCTGCTGTGGTATCGGTTACAACTCAGCAGGTGGTTCGGAGACTTTATCCTAGTGGAAGTAACCCAATTGAAGAGATGCTTAGAAGGTACTACGGCCTTCCGAACTTAACCCAGCCGCGAATGGAAGAAGAAAAAGTGCCTGCTGGTATAGGCTCTGGAGTGATCGTTTCTCCGCAAGGGCATGTTGTGACGAATGCCCATGTTATTACAGATCCTAGAAGTGGCGAAGTGATGGAAGAAGTTGTGGTACAAATCGCTGAGCAAAAAGAGTATCCTGCTCAAATTATCGGATTTGACCACGCTACAGATATTGCTGTCCTGAAGATAGATGTGGAAGAAGAGCTCCCATTCGCGACGCTTGCGAACAGCGACTTGCTCGAGGTTGGCGATATTGTTTTTGCCGTAGGTAATCCTCTGGGTATTGGTATGACGGTAACCATGGGTATTGTTTCGGCCACTCGAAAGTCTGAATTAGGAATTTTGAGGGAGGAAGGAGCTTATGAAAGCTTCATTCAAACAGATGCATCTATCAACCGGGGAAATTCGGGTGGTGCTTTATTGGATGCTAAAGGTCGGTTGATTGGAATCAATACTGCGATTATTTCGCAAACGGGTGCGAATATTGGAATTGGTTTGGCAATACCTGTAAATATGGTGCGACGAGCCATTACAGACTACATGGAAGAAGGAAGGATAAGAAGAGGCTTTCTGGGAGTTGCTCTTCGTCCTGGGCCGAATGGATCCGGAGTTTTTGTAGGAGATGTAGTAAGTGGAAGTGCAGCCGATGCAGCTGGCTTTCTGCCTAATGATGAGATTATTTCTGTAGGTGAGAAAACTGTTTCATCCATTAATCAAGCTAGGGTGGCAATTTCTCAATCAAAACCAGGCACCAATTTATCTATCAAGGTGAATCGCAATGATAAGCCTGTTAACCTTTTAGTTGTTCTTGGATCTATGAGTGAGGAAAACAGTCCAATTCCTGGCATTGAGCTGTCTTCATTAACGCCACAGTCTCAAAATAAATATAAAATACCCAAAAATGTGCGAGGTGTCTTAGTTACAAAATCAAACGGAGAGATGGAGACATTTAAGGAAGGTGTTGTTTTGGTAGAAATCAATGGAACCCAAATTTTATCCGTCGATGATGTATCCGAGAATTTGTATTCTGGAATCAATCGTTTTTATGTTTGGTATAGGGGGAAGTATAGGTTTCTTGCCTACCGAATTCCTTAGATTTAACTACCTGGTTTTAAAGCAGGCAGGCTTTGGAGATGATCAGGAAGATCATCTGCGTTATAAGTTGGAAAATTCATTTTCATTAACGAAGTAAAAGGAACACCAAAATTCAAAGATTCAGTACTACGATCGACTAAGCTAACTACTCCCGAAAATTTGCATGGGTATTGATTGATAATTTTTATAGCTTCAAGTACCCGCCCTCCCCTTGTAATCACATCCTCAACAAGAAGAACTTTATCCTCAGCATGAATCCTAAAGTTTCTTCTTAAAGCAAGTTTGTCTTCTACTTTTTCCAAAAAGATAAACCTAGCTCCCAGTTGTCTTGCGACTTCTTGCCCGATCACCAATCCTCCCATGGCAGGTGCAATAACTAAATCAATTTCCTTGGAAGTAAGTTTTTCAATCAATAGTTGTGCAAGTCGAGTAACTTTCTCCAAGTGTTGGCAAACTTGAGCACATTGGAAAAAAAACTCGCTTCTAAGACCCGATCTTAGGATGAAGTGTCCTTTTAATAACGCCTGCGTTTCCTCGAAGATTTGGGTAACTTCCGTATCTGTATCTTTCATAAAATTTTCTAAGTAAGGGAATGCCTGAATGGGAAGCAAACTTTTAAAATAAACAAGAGTTCAAGGCTTAAGATCCAGTAAATCATAATGTAGGTTGAATTTGTATCATTCGCATATAGTTTAACCGTTATCTATATGAATTGGTCTAAAGAAATGTGGTTTGCTCTTTTATTTATCACGGTAGGTTTTACTATTTGGCCGTTACTTGTTTATTATATCGGATTAGCATTGGGCGTTGGGTTTTTTCTTGAAACGACACTGCGGGTGTGGGCAGAACAGATAGTCTATGGTCCGTTAGGAGGTCTAGGCTTTGCTTTTTTAAGGAGTCTTTTGTTTCTATTTGCTCCTTATTTGATTTTTAATCTGATCAGATTTATTGTTCGTCTTTAATTTCAGGCTACTCCAAGCGATGTAGTCCTCTGGGTTAATAAAGACTTATTTTTTCCTGTAACTTACAGTACTTAGCATAAGCACCATTGTGGTTTATAAGTTCATCATGAGAACCTTTTTCTTGAATCTTCCCATCTTGAAGAAAAATAATTGTATCTGCCTCACGAATAGTGCTTAGACGGTGTGCGATAATGAGAGTCGTGGTATTTTTAATTAATCTTTGTAACGCCACCTGAATCTTTCTTTCAGTTTCAACATCTACGCTTGCGGTTGCTTCATCTAAAATAAGAATGGGAGAAGACTTGAGGATGGCTCTAGCAATCGTAAGGCGTTGTTTTTCTCCCATACTCAATCTTACGCCCCGCTCTCCAATCAGTGTGTCTAACTGCTTGGGCAAGCCCTCCACAAATTCAAACGCGTTAGCGGATTGAAGTGCCGCATTTATTTCAGATGTAGATGCTTTCTCTGAAGCCAGTAGAAGGTTTTCTCTAATCGTAATATCAAAGAGAAATGGATCCTGAGAGACTAAGCCGATGTGCCCTCTTAGCTCCTCCAATGTAATTTGATTGATCGGTATACCACCAATCGAAATAGAACCTGATTCAATATCATAATACCTTAATAAGAGATTTGCTATGGTACTTTTTCCAGCACCAGTTGGACCAACCAGTGCCGTGGTCGAACCACTCGCCAGCTCAAAAGAAAGATTATTTACAATGGGGCTCTTTTCAGAATAAGAAAAACTTACATTCGAGAACTCAATTGTGTGGTTTTCTAAAGGAAACGGAATAGGAGACGGATCATTTGTAATCTCAATAGGTGCATCCATTACCTCAAAAACTCTTTCTCCGGATGCACGCCCTGCTGCTACCAGGTTATTAATTCCAACAAGTTGCCTAATAGGCTCATAAAACATGTTCGCGTATAGAAGGAATGCAAAAAACTTTCCTGTAGTAAAGGTTGGATCCGTTTCGATTAAATATGCACCCATACCAACCACCCCAAGAATTCCCAAGGATGATATAAAACTGGCACCAGGTCCCTGAATGGACCATCTGTACATTGCCTTTAATGAAAGAAGTTCCAAGGATCGGGCAATTTCTGCAAATCTCTTTTTTTGACGATGCTTCAGTCCAAATGACTGGATCAAACGATTGCCTTGAATATCTTCAACTAACAAGGAATTCAGTTCACCTGATTTATCTCTTACCGCTCTCCAGTTCTGTTTCGAGACCTTAGCGTATTGAACTGCCATAAAAGCGAGAATGGGGAGTGGAAGAAATACGCAAATCGCAAGTTTAGGTTCTTGGATAAACATCATGATTGAAACTCCAAGAAGGGTAAGTACAGAAATTATACCTTGTTCCGTACCGTCCAAAATTGCACGCTCTACACTCTGAACATCTTCAATAACTCGCGAGGAAATATCTCCGCTTTTTCGGGTGTCATAAAAATGCACGGGTAATTTTAATAATTTTTCGTGTAGATTTTTGCGTAAATGAAAAATTACTTTTTGCTCTAATTTATTGTTAACCCTTATTCGCAAGCAATTTAGTAATTCTTTGAGAAAGAAAATTACTGCAATCAGAACTATGCCTTGGAATAAAATTCCACCATTTCCAATTCCTCGAATAAAGACTTCATCAAGCACATACTGAATGACAGTGGGAGCAAGCACTGATA
>JAQCIX010000109.1 GCA_027593365.1 Verrucomicrobiota bacterium | reverse complement strand
CATGCCGCCCTATGTATGGGTGGATACAGGGAGGGTCACAGCTTTGCCCGATCGGGAAGAAGGAGTTGATAGAAAGGAAGATCCATATGGTTGGTACCGAGAAGGTCCGATCGGGCCCGATTTTAAAATTGATGAGGTACTTCCCCATTTATTCGAAAAAAGTGTGGCCTATGTAAAAGAGCGGGCCAAAAAGAAAAAACCTTTCTTTCTCTATCTCCCCTTGCCAGCCCCACATACTCCAATCGTACCCGTGCCTCCTTACAAAGATGCGAGTAAAATGAATCCTTATGCTGATTTCATGATGCAGGTCGATGGACACATGGGTGAACTATTTACAGCAATCAAAGAAGCAGGTATCGATGAAAACACCCTGGTTTTTTTTACCAGTGATAATGGATGCTCCAATCAGGCCAACTTCGAAAAATTAGCTGAGTTTGGTCACGATCCCAGTGCCGGATACCGGGGGCACAAGGCAGATATTTACGAGGGGGGTCATCGTGTACCGTTGATCGCCCGCTGGCCAAAGGGCATTCAAGGAGGACAAAATACCAACGCCATGGTCTGCCTGACTGATCTGTACACCACCCTTGAGGAAATTACCGGGCAGGACAGAAAACCGGATGGCGGTGAGGACTCCTTCAGTTTGCTTCCTGCCTT
This sequence comes from Verrucomicrobiota bacterium, assembly GCA_027593365.1. Classification (GTDB taxonomy): domain Bacteria; phylum Verrucomicrobiota; class Verrucomicrobiia; order Opitutales; family Seribacteraceae; genus Chordibacter. Next base: position 5,141 of record JAQCIX010000109.1, on the reverse strand, counting down.
CGCAGGAAAAAACACCACCGATCGGACCACTCTGATCAGTCATTCCATTGATGGGTCCTTTGCTATTCGCCAGGGAGACTGGAAACTCTGCCTCTCTGCCGGAAGTGCCGGATGGAGTGCCCCCAAGGAACCGGATGCCAAAAAGCAAGGGCTTCCCCCTATGCAACTCTATAACCTCAAAGTGGACAAAGCAGAACAAAACAATCTCTTTGAACAGAGAAAAGACATCGTAAAAGGACTGCTCGACCTGTTGGAAAAAGAAGTTTCATCGGGCCGTTGCACCCCCGGCGAATCTGTCCCCAATGACCGAAAGGTTACCTATCTGCCAAACGGATACAAACCCTCCTGAAAATTTTTTTGAGAAAAATTGGAATTTGGAAAAAAAGGGGCGTATAGTACCAATACAAAAGATATTCAGTACAAGTTCTGCTCCTTCGTCAAAATACATTAAGCCATTATTCACAAAGGAAGGTCGACAGGCTTTAAGGCTCTAATCTTTTCCAAGCACCGAGCAATCGGTGCTTTTTTTTGGGCTAGCCCAAACCCTGAATGGACCAGCCTTCGCGGTACTCTCTTTGCACAAAGGCAGTCGCATCTGCGTGACCGCTAAACTCTAATTTCTCTGCATTCCAAAGCAAACTTTCTCCGGGAAAGTGCGAGGCTATCCCACCGAGCAGGATTGTTTCGGTCAGAGGGCCCGAGTAATCAAAATTGGCCGAGGGCATTTCCTTCACTCCCCGAACCGCATCGATGAAGTCGTGCCAGTGATTGGTTCCAGGCTCTGGACGGATCACGAATTTCTCAAACTTCTTTTGCGGATACAAACTGGGCATACCCAAGTGAGGCAGAAGCATAACCCCTTCAGTACCAATGATCACCGATCCCTGCTTAGGCAATGGTTTGCCTTCAAGCAAAGATAGAACTCGTGCAGGCGGACGGGCGGATCCATCGTACCAGGTAACCGGCAGAACCTTACCCTCCGAATAGGGTGTCTGAGGAAATTGATATTCAACCACCGCATCCACTCCCCAGTTATGCTCATTGGGGGAAGAGCCTACAGATTTTAAGGATATGGGATAGGTCAAACCGAGTGCCTTGAAGGTAGGGTCGTAAATATGGCAGCCCATATCCCCAAAGGTACCCCCACCATAATCCAAACGCTTCCGCCAATTACCCGGATGATAATACCCTTTTATATAATCATGGTAGGGAGCAGGCCCCACCCATTGGTCCCAGTCCAGTCCCTCGGGTACGGGATCTTTCCGGTCAGGTTTTGGGTTGGGGTCTCCCCAAGTTTTGTCGCTAAAGGAATGAGCCTCCACCAATTTGCCAATCGCTCCGTCATGTACCAGGCGGACAGCGGTACGGTATTCCTTCATCGAATGGCACTGAATACCCATTTGGGTAATCAACTTTTTCTTGCGGGCATATTCGGTGAGAACTCGGGACTCCGCCACTCCATGAGTCAGTGGTTTTTGTCCATAAATATGGATACCACGCTTCATCGATTGCATCGCCATCGACGCGTGCATATGGTCCGGAGTGGATACATTTACGGTGTCCAATTCGCCCCCTTCTTTCTCCAGCATCTCCCGCCAGTCCGCGTATACCCTCGCCTCCTTAAAATGGTTTCCTGCCTTTTCCCTGCGTTGCGGATCAATTTCTGCGATCGCCCGGACATCGACACTTCTATGTTTGGCAATTTTTCGCAAATCAGTCATCGCCATACCCCCTCCCCCAAAACTGGCATGCCGAAGCCGTTCATTGGGGGAGGATTGGGCCCAGGAAGTACGGGCAACAAAGGGAAAAGCAAGCGAACTAGCGGCAAGCTGAAGAAAACTGCGTCGGTTGGTCATAAGGCAAAACGGGTTAGCGATTTAACCCGAGCCCACACCAAGACCAATTCAAGGGCAAATAAAATACCTGCAAAATGAATGATTAAATATGAGAATGGAGTAAGTTAGTCCCCATTCGCATATCTTCTTCTTCGGCAGAATAACCGAAGAATTATGTAAGGGATTTCGGGTCTTACCCCCGGGACTTTCCACCGGACAAATTGACAGTGGTACCGTGAAGGTAGGATGCCCGGTCGGAGGCGAGGTAGACCACCAGATCGGCCACTTCCGTAAGCTTGCCACTACGCCCTAGCGGGATAGAGGATACACTGCCGTATTTGCTACGCAATTCATCCACCGAAATCCCACGGGTGTACGCAAGCGACTCCTCGTAAGCGAGGCTGCGCATCCCGGTGGTTTCCATAATTCCAGGGGCCACCCCGACCACCCGGATATTGGATTTGCCCAGTTCCTTGGCCCAGGAACGGGTGAGGTTGTGGTTGGCCGCCTTAGTGGCTGCATAAACGCTTTGGCCTTCGCTTCCTTCCTGTCCGGACTCGGAAGACATATTGATCAGCACACCGGGCTTGTCCTGCTGGAAAAAGACCCGGGCAACTGCCTGAGCAAATAAAAACTGTCCCTTCACATTGACTGCGAATACTTTGTCCCAAACATCCTCGGTTAGCTCCTCTTTACCAGCAGGATCCACCAATAAGCGTGGAATATTGATTCCCGCATTATTGACCAAAGCATCCACGGTGCCCCATTTCTCCAAGGTCTTGGCAATCACCGCATCGACATCCGCCTTACTGGATACATCGCAGCGGGCAAAAGCCGCTTCACCCGAACCCTTTTGGGAAACCTCTTCGGCAGCTTTCTGTCCAGTCTCCTCGGCAAAATCTGCGATCATTACCTTGGCTCCGACTTCGACAAAGCCCTGGGCAACCGCCAGTCCGATTCCGGCGGCTCCGCCGGTGATGATAACGACTTTTCCTTCTAAATTTGTCCAACTCATATTCTTTGTATTTTAAGGTTTAAATTGATTTATGCGAGATTGAGCGGATGGGTCAGGCCATACCCCTCGTATAAGGCTTCTTCCACATTACGTCCCCAGACATCTTTGTTAGAAGCAAGAGCCTCGGCACCGGCAAGCAGGGCTTGTTTTGCAGATCCACCCGCACTCTCGGCGGCTTCACGGAAAGCAGAGGCGGTGGTTTCCACCCAGGGTAAATCTTCCAGTTCAGTAAAGGCAAAGAATGAGCCAAAGGGCTGGGCCGCTTCCACTTCATCCATCATCGTAGGAACATTCTGCAGACCACATACTCCTTTGACCATCCAGTCAAAGGACACCGGATTGGCTGCCTGCACCAGCATATCATCTGCATGAGGCTCAGAGGTGTTGGTCATATGCCAGGGCACATTCTTTCCGCAAATTTGGTGACGGGTCACATAATGAGCATTTTTGGAACGAATTTTAAGTACCGCATTTCCATCAACCAAATTAACGGCCGCAGATCGGGCGAGGTGGGTCTCGATTGCGGAATAAGTGCTCGCTGCATCCTCCCCCGTCCCAGCAATAAAGACATCGGTAAATCCACCCTCTTCCAATAAGCAAGTGTTGTACCCCTCGCGTGCCTGGCCATCCAGGGAAAGAAGAACGGGGGTGCCACTCGGTAACTGATGTAAATACGCACCCTCTCTTTCTGAACCGGGTTCAAAACCCAGAAGGGCCACTCTAGGCTCCTTCGCCAGGCCACGGAATCGGTTCAAATCATTGGGAGATACATTGTGGTGCATCTCCATGATCTGAGCCTTGGCTTCCTCTTCCGTCGAGGAGAAGGTGGGTGCTTGGCCAATGCTCATATCAAAAGTCAGCTCAGGATCAACTGCCCCGGCATAGCTATTGAGGTTTCCACCATCCGCCATGATGGCACTGGCTTGTTCATAGGTATCCGCAGATGCATAGTTCGTCCACACCACCACCGGTTTTCCAAATTCTGTGAGCTTGGAAATGATGTCTGGATCTTTTCGATCAATCAGCACCACCCGAGTACCACGGGCACGTAAATCCTTAATCAACGCGTACTCCTCCATCTCATCCAACTTGGCTTGGGACCCGGTGACATAAACCACCGGGGGCAGGTCTTCATCGGGCACACTCGCCACAATCGTCAGGTTGATCATAGCCATACGTGCGGTGCCGGACAGGTAAGCAACAATGGCACGAGGAGGTACGCCGTACATAAATTCTCCATTTTCTCCGAGGGTGAAAATATGCTTATTGGTACCGTAATTACAGGCGAAGGGCTCGGCATGGGCCAGAGTGACTAAGCTGGTCTTTTCATCGGCGTTGACCGGGTTGAAAAAGTTCCCGAATCCCTGGGCTTTGACATAGGCCGGAGCTCCAGCTGGGACAAAATTAAACTGACGCAATCCTCCTAAGTATCGGTACGAATAACCTAAAGCCGAAAGCACTCCGCTTTCGCTGGGCTGAAAAGTCAGGGGGTCAATCGGCTCCGTTGCGTGTCCCGGTGTAACCACCACAACATCACCCGGCTTAACATTGGCACCTTCGGGAGCTTGCAAAACAATTTGCAAAGTCTCGTGCCCCAAAGCAATCCGGTCGGTCCCGGAGGGTACCCGTGCATGGGAATCAAACTGTCGGATCGCCTTGGCATCCGAGGCACAACGGCAGTTCCCAAAACTGGCGAGAAGGAAATTTTTCCCGTCGAGAGATTCAGCAGGTAATTCATCTTCCAGTACCTGCACCTGATTTGGTCCGGTCAGATAAACACCGTGATGAGATTTTCGGGCACGCTCGGCGAGCTCCCCGGCACGTTCAATCTTAGTAATAGACATAAAATTCTGGTCGTATCATAACGAAGCAGGCGGGCCATCCGGATAATACATCTCTTCCAAACTTGCCCATTCCCCGGGAGCCCCTGGTAGAGGAAGGCCTCGGGTCTTCATAATATTTCCCATATCCCGTAAATCCTCGTATCCGATCTCCTTGATATTCCCTCCGAGGCTACGGGCATGGATAATATGCAAGGCGGTCATTTCCAAAAGATCGGTACACATTTGTGCCCACTTGATATCCCAGGGAGTCAAAAATACATAGCCATGGTTTTCCATCAGGAAACCATTGTATTTTTGCAGGAAGGGCAAAAAGTTATCGGCTAACTTTTGGGTGAGCGGTTCTCCATAAGGAACAACCGGGACGGGCCCGACCTCGGTGATGGTCTCGGGAAAGAGCGGACGCATGTGATAGTTCTTTGAGTCCGAAATGACAAACGCATTGAGATG
>JAQCIX010000108.1 GCA_027593365.1 Verrucomicrobiota bacterium | reverse complement strand
TTTGCATGCAATGAAAGATGCAGGGATAGGCACGGCAGCTCTGGAAAGCGGTGCCGTTCTATTGCTTGACCGGGATGATGTAATCCGGGAGGCGGGTAATCAAAAGATTACCCTAATGGGTATCCCCAAATAAAGTGGTGACTTCCACGTTCGCCGTCCATCGCATTCATAAGTTATATGACCTTCTAGGTCCAGGTGGGTACCCTCGCATTGACCTTAGTCTTCCGATTTACGGCCTGACTGCAGACAACTAGTGATAGGTTCCCTAATAATTAGGAGTAAGGAAAAGAACGAATGAAACTTCTCGAACGATGCAGAAGTCGAATCTCAGAAACTATTCAGTTTTTTGATTTGGTCAACTTAAGACCTGTCCTTTAAGGCGTATCGTAGAACAGCCTTGGGGCGGGTGTACAACGCATCAAAAGAACATTGATGTGTGCATCCCAAGTCGAACAGGTGTTCCTTGAGAGCTGGTTCTGAGATGCTTACATCCCGGAGCAGAAGATATTTACTTGAATAATCTTCCAGGATTCCACTTTCAGAAAAAGTTGTGTCACCTATTTCGCGTTCGATGGCGATTCTTTGTCCAAGATACTTTTCCAATATCGGTTCCCATGCATTTGGAACCATCTCGGTCAGGTTAGACTGCATTTCCTGAAACCTTTTTTCAGAATCCTTTGCTTTCCCCAAACGAGTATCCTTACTCATGGTACCAATGATTGCCCGAAAGGCTTGTCCGAAAGAATCCCGAAGCATATTGAATGCATTTAAAACAGAACGTTTGACCCGATCTCGTAAAGGTGGGTGAAGAAGCCGCTCTCTTTCCTTTTTCCATAAAACCCCCAAACGCGTATCGGGATCGGGTGCCTGCCTTATAAAAAAAGGAATTTTATCCACTTCAAATGAATGAAGAATTCGGGATTTTATGCTCAAATCGTGAAGAACAGAATCTCCTACATTTTGAAGTTCTATACCTTGGGCAAAAACTTCAAGTTTCCCGCATATCCATTCACCATTCTGGAAAGGAAATAAAACTTTTTGTTCGTTGAACTTTTTTAAACAATGATCGCAGGAGCGTCTTTTGATAACCGCACCGAGTAGTGCGGAAAGGAAAAGTAGAATGAGGGGCAACCAAAAAGCCAGTGTGTCCATAAGATCTCGATTAAAAGATCGAATATAGATTCTGTTTTATTCGAACTTGCAAGAAGAAGATTACCTTGTTTGCATAGAAAGTCCTACCCTTCATTCTGCCCTTTCATGAGTTTTTTTAAAGTCATCCGTCTTCTACCAATCGTATTGATCCCATTGTTTTACTTGGCTTGCTCAGATGAAAAGCCTGAGCCTAAGCAAGAGACACAACTTCCACCCACAGTTGAAAAGCAGAAGCCGACAGCTCAAATACCTTCTGCTGATAAACCAGTTGTGTACATTGAAGAACTCGATCAATTCCAGGAATATTTTAAAGAACAACACGAGACCAGCTTCAGCCATGTCACCAAGAAGAATTGGACCAGTTACACAGCAGGAAAAGATGGCATCCTAACTAAAGTCCTTCTTTTCGGTAAACCCAACTACACTATTTCTGAGCATTACGGTTCGAGTATGAGTGGCTTTGTCCGAGCGGATAATCCTGATTCAGGTCCAAAGTACGGTGAATGGAGCATCACCCGTGAAGAAATTGTCAATCAACTTGCTCTACAAGGATTGACTGAAATCGATCGAGGGTGGATCACCTTGCAAATGAGAGGAGAGATTCCCCAACAAGCAGGAAGAATGTATTTTATCGTTTGTGATCAAATTTCCGATAAGCGGGCATGGTTTGGTGCCTTTGCCTTTGCCGAAGGAAACTCCTACAAAAATGGTAGGTTTTGGCTTCACCCCGAGCATGATTTGGTTTTCCGTACTTATGTTGGCAAAACTGCAGATCAGCTCGAGCGCGAACAGCGTGGTCAACCGTTATTTGACTCAGACACCGCTTCACTCGTTCCTTCCCAAGATATCCCTGCGGCTCCAAAACCGATGATTGAATTAACCAAAAACTTTGATCCATCTCCGAGTCAGCCCGAAACAACAAGTGAGGTAGAGCAAACCGAGCCAGTTTCCGAAGAATCACTCTACCAACCAGCGACCGAGGCACCTAAGCTTGAAATCCCTGAGGAAATCATTGTTGAAACGGAAGAATTCGAAACAGAAGAAATTCTTTCCACTCCCGAACTCGACGAAAATAGTCCGACTTCGGATGAAGATAATAAGTCCAAACTGCCTCAACGAAGTCTTTTTGAAAGGTTCTTTAAGAACAAAACCGAGTAAATCGACTTAGAGTAAAGTGGTACCAGGGGGCGGACTTGAACCGCCGACCTTCGGGTTATGAGTCCGACGCTCTAACCACCTGAGCTACCCTGGCATCGCTTAGTGACTATGAACTTTTCTATGCCACCCGTCAACGCAAACAACGGTTTAAGTGGTTTTATACTCTTTGGGCTTTACCCCTAGTTCGTTTGCGAGAATATACAGATTTTAAACTTATCGTGACCAAGCAAAATTGTACCATTCTAGTAATTGATGATGACGCGGAGATTCGCTACTCCCTGGATCGTGTATTAGCTCCCGATGGCCACACAATCCTCACCGCAGATTCCGGAGAAAATGGGGTTGAAATGGCTGAAAAAAAGAAGCCTGACCTGATCTTTTTGGATAATCGTATGGGCGGTATTTCGGGGATTGAAACTTTGCAGCATCTCAGAACCTCTGCACCCTCTTCTCTCGTCATTCTAATGACTGCATACGGAACCACGCAAACTGCCATACAGGCAATGAAGTATGGTGCGTTTGACTATGTCCTTAAGCCCTTTGATCTAAAGAAGCTCAAGGAAATGGTTGCTAAAGCCCTTAAAGCCAGTGTGGATGCAGATAGTTCAGAAAGCGTGACCAAACGCCTTCTAAACCAAGAAGATTTTGAGGAAGGGATCGTTGGCAGTGGAGAAAAAATGCAACAGGTGCTGAAACAGGTCGGCCAAGTTGCGGCTTCTGAAGCCACAGTTATGATAACCGGTGAAAGTGGTACGGGTAAGGAACTGGTAGCTCGATGCATCCATCGACACAGCCACCGCTCGGGTAGCCCATTTCACGCAGTCAATTGTGGTGCCATACCAGAAAATCTGATCGAAAGTGAACTTTTTGGACACGAAAAAGGTGCCTTCACCGGTGCCACCGAAGCCAAAGCCGGGCAATTTGAGGTATGCCACGGTGGTACCCTCTTCCTCGATGAAATTGGCGACATGGGTCTTCCAACACAGACCAAAATCCTTCGAGCCATCCAGGAAGGAGAAATTCAAAGAGTTGGCAGTACTAAAATCAAGAAAGTTGATGTTCGTTTAATCGCGGCCACCCACAAGAACCTTGAAACGATGGTGCAGGAAAAAACATTCAGGGAAGATCTTTACTATCGTTTGAATGTGGTCCGAATTGAAACTCCGGCTCTTCGGGATCGAATGGAAGACCTACCTGAATTGGTTGATTTCATGCTCATCCGTTTGGATAAAAAGTTTAGTACTGGAATTAAAGAAATCTCCACCGAAGCCATAGAACTCCTTAAGAGTCATCCTTGGCCCGGTAATGTGAGGGAACTAGAAAACGCGCTTCATTCCGCCTCCGTGATTGCCAAAAGTAAGCGTATCCTTGCCAAGGATCTGCCCAAAAGTGTGTCCACAAACAAACCTGTTATTCCAACTCACCCTGCTCAGGAAATTCACCATAAGGAGCCAGCAGTCGCCCAAGAACTCGAGACGACGGAGGAACCAAAGGGTTCCAAAATCGAACTGGCATCTCAGGTTTTTGGGGATGCACACAAGACACCAGGGAAACCGGATACGGAAACTAAACCCCAAAGCGGACCTCCGCCTTCATCCATCTCAATCGATGAAAGCTTTGATATCTCCTATGCTCACCTCCGGGCTCAAAGTGACAAAAACTTACTGGAATGTATGGAAAAAGAGGTTATTCGCCGGGCCTTACAGGAATGCGAAGGCAATCAGGTCAAAGCCTCTGCCCTTTTGGGGATCACTCGAGCCACCCTGCGCAAAAGAATAGATTGTTTTCAGATTAGATATTGATCATGAATTTTCCTTTTGGTTGCTTGCCAAAAGAAACCTCATCGTTCATTTCTTAGAATAATCGAGTCAAATGAATCAACTGCCAAGAATTGTACTTACGGGAATCGGCCTGACCTGCCCATTGGGAAATGATTTGCCCACCTATCGGGCTGCCCTTCTCGAAGGGAGAAGTGGAGTATCTTTATTCCCCGTGCGAAATATGGGTGAGCAACCTGCTGGCGTTTGTGATTTCGAACAAACGAAGTACCAGAAGCGGAAGGAAATTCGGGTAGGTACTCGAGCCGGAAGTATCGCAATCTACTGTGCGAATGAAGCCATCAACGATGCAGGACTCGATCTTGAAAACATAGACTCCTCCCGTATTGGAATCTATCTTGGGATTACTGAACATGGGAATGTTGAGACCGAAACAGAAGTTTGCTCCTTGTTTGATCACTACGATGAAGATGTAAAGTACTGGACGCATCATCATAACCCTCGAACCGTTGCCAACAATCCTGCTGGAGAAATTACCGTAAACCTAGGATTAACTGGTCCCCATTACACAATTGGTGCAGCCTGTGCTGCCGGGAATGCAGGAATTATTCAAGGGGTGCAACAACTTCGCTTAGGAGAATGCGACTTTGCCTTGGCTGGTGGAGTCAGTGAAAGCATCCGTGCTTACGGAATATTTGCTGGATTTAAAAGCCAGGGTGCCTTGGCTTCTCATCCCGACCCCACCCTGGCCAGCCGTCCATTCGATAAGGATCGAAATGGAATTGTGGTGAGTGAAGGCGGCTGCATCTATGTTCTTGAGCGATTGGAAGACGCCCAGAAAAGAGGGGCAAATATCATTGCTGAGGTCGCCGGTTATCGAATTAATTCGGATGGCACAGACTATGTCTTACCCAATCCGGAAAGGCAGGAGGAATGCATGAGACAAGCCCTTGCCAATGCAAACTTAGAACCTGAAGATATTGATTTGGTAAGCACCCATGCCACCTCCACTCCACAGGGAGATGAGCAGGAATGTAAAGCGATCCGCAATTTATTTGGAGATAGCACAACCACCCTAGTCAATAACACCAAAAGCTTTATTGGGCACTCCATGGGAGCTGCAGGTGCTATTGAGCTCGCAGGGAACATTCCTTCCTTCAAAGATGGGTATGCCCATGCGACCATCAATGTGGATAACCTCGATCCATCCTGTGCCTTGCCTGGCTTGGTCAAGGGAAAGCCAGTACAAAAGCCCGGGGGTATCAATGTCATCTTAAATAATTCTTTTGGAATGCTTGGAATCAATTCAGTTCTTATCTTGAAAAAATTTGAAGCCTAAGATAGATATCTACTTACAGCTCAAATGGATAAAGAAAAAGTCAAACAAATCGTACTCGATATAATTTCGGAAATCGCTCCAGATGAAGACCTTAACGATGTTAAGTCTGACATCCGCCTCAGGGATCAACTCGATTTAGATTCGATGGATTTTCTGGATATTGTCATGGAACTTCGTAAGCAACACGGCATAGATGTACCCGAAGCAGAGTATCGTCAGTTGGAATCTTTGGACAGTTGTGCCAACTACCTACTCCCAAAATTCGAAGCTGGAGCTGCTGCTTAATCTAACTTCTCGCCTCTTTAACGGGCACTTTTTCCGATAGCGACCTCCGATCACGCCCTCCCATCTTCTACGGATGTTCTGATAATAGGGGCTG
>JAQCIX010000107.1 GCA_027593365.1 Verrucomicrobiota bacterium | reverse complement strand
GAATATCAACTCCTCCCCATCCCAATTTCCCGATGAGATTAAAAACAAATCCACTTCCCTGAAAGAGCTCAGTCAGGCAAACTGGAGAATGCACGAGCTAGCGGCCAAAATCATTAAAGTTTGCCTAAAAGCAAGTGAGGAATGTTTTCAGGGGGTTGCAGATAATAAACTTTTTCAGGAATGGGCAGGCATGGATTTTCTAGCTGGAAAAAAAGTGAAAATAGAAAACGGAAAGGATTCGTTTCATGGAAAAGCAAATGGAATCGATGAAAGTGGAGGTCTTTTGATCAAACTCAGAAATGGCAAAGAAAAGGTCGTACATGCTGGAGAAGTTAGCCTTATTTTATGAGCAGGATCGATATAATCCCTCCCATTCTTTGCCTTGATATTGGAAACACTACCTGTCGGAGTGGTGTCTGGTCTAATGGTAGAATTTCTCAGCAACAAACCGTTTCCACAGATGAATTTAAAAAGCATTTACCCAAATGGGTAAATACATTGGATCATTTTAAACAGATTTCATTTTGCTCTGTGGTTCCAGAAGTTGAAGAACTTCTGATGCTTCATCTGGACTCTAAAAGTCACAAACCCTTCCGGTTAACCGCACTCAATCAGTCTGGGCTTCCCATAGAATATCCGAAGGCTGAAGAAATTGGATCCGATCGAATTGCGAACTCCTATGCAGCTTATCAAAAATATCAACTCCCTGCGGTGGTGATCGATTTGGGTACAGCAACGACTTTTGATGTGATTACAAAATCTGGTGGATATAGAGGGGGGGTTATCCTACCGGGCCCACAAGGCATGCTTGACTATTTGGGCAGTAAAACTGCACTCCTTCCAACAATCGAACTCGCAACCGTATCCCGCCTTTGCAAAGTCATTGGACAGGATACTCAAACCGCACTGATGAGTGGGATTCTTAATGGATACCTCCCGATGCTCAAAGGGGTCCTAGAAGCCATTAAAATTGAATTGGGGAGCGAGGGTGAAACCATTCAATCGATTATACAAACGGGTGGGGAATCAAAAAATTTCCTTATGGATGAAGCCATTATCGACTCCACACTTACACTGGAAGGGCTTGCCCTCGCTTGCATAGGGAAGCAAGCTAATTGGTAAATCCCATGAATGCTGAAGCAAAGCCATTCCCCATTGTAGATGTAATAAACTTGCGAAAGAGGTATGGACTGGTGCAAGCACTTAAAGGCATAAGCTTCTCTATCGGCAAAGGAGAAATTGTCGGATTCCTGGGTCCCAACGGTGCTGGTAAAAGTACCACCCTCCGAATCCTCTCTGGTATAATACCGGCAGACTCTGGAGAAGCTAAGGTATGCGGAGTCGATCTCGCAGAAGAGGAAGGGGAAGTGCGCAAGCACATAGGATTTCTCGCAGAAAACAACCCGTTACCCGAAGACCTTCGGGTTATTGAATATCTAAAGTTTCGTGCAAACTTAAAAGGATTGGAAGGTAGCAGAAAGAGAGAAAGAATTCGAATGGTCCTAGATACCTGTGACCTCGAGAGGCGAGTTTCAGAAAGAAAAATTGGTAACCTCTCCAAGGGGTACCGTCAGCGGGTGGGAATTGCAGATGCTTTACTTGCTGAACCAAGACTCGTAATTCTTGATGAACCTACGATAGGCCTAGACCCAAGGCAGTCTGCGATTACCAGAAAGATGATGGAAAGATTAAGAGGAGAAGTCTCCTTCCTCTTATCCAGTCACATCCTTTCTGAAGTTGAAGCGTGTTGTGACCGCATGATCATTCTCAGCCACGGCCAGATTGTTGCGGAAGGGACAATGAATGATTTGCAAAATATGTATATTAATAAAACTATTTTCGAAATCGTTTCACCCAACACAAGAATAGAATTGCACCGAGTGATTCGTCAAATCGATCCTTCCTGCGAACTACTTTCAGATGATTCAGTTGATGTGTCACAAAAGAATCGGTTTACATTTTCCACATCGCTGGGTGAAGAAAAAGCAGAGGAGGTTTTGAGAGGATTAATAAAAGACGACCAACTGCGTATTTCGGAATTCCAAATGTCGAGACCTGATTTAGAGACTATTTTCTTACGGGCAACGAAAAAGAATTGGGAAGACCAGGACTATCTTGGACGGAAAAAGAAATTGAAGCAGCAAGCAACAGCGGTTGGCTAATCTTGTGCTTGGTATGAATGGTTACTGGCATATCCTCAGGCATGAACTCTTTAGCCTGTTCATTTCTCCCTCCACTTATGTGGCTAGTTTTTATTTTTTATCTCTTCTTGGAATTGGGTTTCGTTTTTTCATCCAAGGATTTGCTCAAACGGACTGGATTCTCCCACCACTCTCCTCTCTTATTGTTGGCTTAACTTTCGGATCACCGGCTTTGGTGCCTTTTCTGACCATGCGTTCGTTTGCTGAAGAAAGAAGGCTTGGTACTTTGGAAACTCTAATGTCCGCTCCAGTTGGTTCATTTGGCTTGGTATTAGGTAAATGGATGGCCTCGCTTCTTTTCTTTCTACTTATCTCTTTATTAGCTCTGTGTTTCCCGATTCTTCTTTGGTATGCCTTTCCCTCCCAGGCAATCAACCTGGGATTTAATCAAATCGAGCATTGGGTTGGGGGCTTCATTTTCCTTGGCACATTTGGGGCAAGCTTTACAGCGGTGGGAATCTTTGCCAGTTCGTTAACGAAAAACCAAATGGTGGCAGGCATGCTCACCTTCACCCTTCTTACTCTGTATTTGGCTGTAATGGCATTTTCTTTTGGAGAGTATCGGAATGAATCTTCCCCAAACGGACTGAATGAATTTTGGAATGTATGCATGGGATCCCTGAACCAAGGTCTCAGTAAAGCTCAGCACTTTGCCGTTGGGATCATCGATTGGTCGACTTTACTCCATCAAGCGGTGATTACCTTGTTCTTTTTGTCTCTTGCCACTCTTAAGATTGAAAGACTCAAACATTAGGTGATGGACTTCAAACATGCCAAAAGAAACCGAAAACTAGACCGATGGGTTGTGGTCTCGCTTTTATTCACTTTTTCAATGGGTTTAAATTTTCTTATCTCTCAAATAAACTCTCAAATTGATTTATCTCCTGATAAAAAATTTAGTCTTTCGAGAGAGAGCCTCGCCTTACTCAATCGAATGGAACAACCAGTCGATTTAATTGTTACCTTACCTGAAAACTCAAACATGCCTAAAATCATTCAAAGATTTATGCATGATCTAGCACTTTTAATGGATTCATTGGAGCGAGCAGACACACCCCACCCCATCCGTATTCATCGAGTCGATTTCTTCTCTCCCAGAAAAAAAGCAGATGTACTAGACAAATATAAAATCACCCAACCCAATCTCGTCGTTGTTGCGTCCGAACAAAACGGACCACAAGTCATTTTTCGGTACAAAGACGAGCAAGGGGTGAATCCCTACGATGCCAGCCAAGCATTCCGTTCTGCAGAGTCCATAGCGAGGCAAGCCATATGGGAAGCAGGGTTTTACTCTGACTGGAAGGAGGTTGGAAATGGAATCCTAGAACCAGGCATGTTCAGGGGCGAGGAAACCTTGGTACGTTCCATCCTCGACCTGTCCATCCCGTCCCGAAAACGAAAAACCATTTATTTTACCAGAGGACATGGTGAAAGTAGCCCAGAGGACATCGATCCAACTAATGGAAACTCTGTTTTGAGAGGATTAATAGAGGATAGGAATATAGGGGTTTCATCAGTCGACTTGGGTACGATAGATAGAATGCCTAATGATGCCCTAGGCTTGGTCATATCTGGGCCCAAAGGAGTATTTCAAGACAAAGAAATCGCTTTAATTAGAAACTTTTTAAACCAAGAAAAAGGCACTCTTCTGCTAGCGTTGGATCCGGTGGAGGAAACAGGAATAACCGATCGTCCAGCATTAGGTTTGAGACCTTTACTCAAGGAATGGGGATTACGCTGCCATGACATGTTGATTTATGACCCCAAACGAGAAAACTTCGACCTATTTTCAGGTTCTTATTTTCTAAGAACCTATCAAAGGAACGCTTCTCACCCCCTGATCAAAAACCTCATGAATGAAGGGTTCTCGATTTTATCCGATAGGTGTCGACCCGTTGAAAAAGAAAACAGCCCTGGAAGTCCTTTTTTATCGAAAGAACTAATCTTTTCATCCCGGGATTCCTGGGCTTTATCCAATTGGACCGCCCGAAGTATTCCTCCAGAAAAAAACACATTGCTCGATCTTAGTGGACCAGTCCCCATACTCGCAGTTTCTGAACCGAATCCTCTTAAGGAAGTTGAAGCGGGTCTCGCATCCGCTGGTAAGCTTATCGTGCTCGGTTCTTCCAAAATATTATCGAATGAGAAATTAAGATCGGGTGCAGGAAATCAAGCCTTGGCTCGAAATATTATTTATTGGATGGATGAAAATAATGATATGCTCGATGTTCCGCCAAGGATCGTACAATCTTACAGCATCTCTCTGTCAGATGAACAATTCGATCTCCTTATTTACCACTTTGCGATTATACCTGCTGGGGTTTTATTACTTGGTCTATTTGTTGGTTGGTTAAGAAAGGAACTTTAAATCTATGTTTAAAAGTCGAACACTCCTTCTATTGCTAGCAAATATCCTCTTGGGCTTGTTTATTTTTTTGAATGTAAAAAAAGATGAACTTCCAGGTTCGGAAATTAAATCTCGAATGATGGAAATGACTTCGGTCTTAAATAAGATCGAGATCCTTCAACCTCTATCCACTCAAAGAATCGTATTCCGTAAAAATGCAAATGAATGGAAAATCGAACACCCCATATCTTGGCCTGTCGAACCCATCTCCATCGCAAATTTAATTTCCAAGCTTTCTCATCTCAATCCTACCTATATTTGTGGGATAGAGGACTTAGATAAAAAAGGTGAGATTGCCGCAGATTATGGCTTCGATCCAAACGCATCCAGTTTCATTCTTTCAAGCGAAAGTGCAGAGACTAAAATTACCATTGGAGATACTACGAGAGACCAAAACGCCCTCTACCTACTGATAACGGATTCGGAATCGGAAACCGAGAGTATCTGGAAAGGGCCCAAGCAAATCGAACAATTACTCAGCCAACCGATTCTTGAGTGGGCTCAATTAAACTTTTTGGATTTTCCCCTATATGCAATTGATGAGTTGGATGTCAAAAACTACAAAGACGGCCGAATTAATAGCTCTGTTAACCTATCCAAAACGCAAGACCAATGGAAGTTCAACTCCCCATTTCAGAGTCCTGCGAACGATAATGAAGTCTCTTTCCTGTTACATAAACTTGTTTCGACAAATTTGATTGGTTTTACGAAAGAGGATGATGATCTTAACCTTACCACTAAATTTGAATTGAGTCTTCGTGCACTTGGCGAGTTGCACCGTTTTGAATTTCTAAATTTTGTAAAAGCAGACCAAGATTTCCTCTTAGTGAAATCTAGCCTGTACCCAACCTCCTTTTACATTTCTGATGATTTCTCAGATAATTTTGTAAACTTAGGTGCTAAACTTAGAGAAAAAAGACTCTTCTCGATCGATTTAAATGATGTACGCAGAATAAAAATAGTTGAATCCAATCAATCTTTAACTTTGCGAAGTACTGATTCAAAATCCTGGATAGGCTTGGAAAATGAAGGTGGGGAAGCGTTCTCATTCACTGCAGATACTGAGTTAATTCGTGAGTTAGTTCATAACCTTAATACCCTTGAGGCAAGTAGCTTTATTCTCTTCAACCCATCCCCGGTGGACTTAAGCGAACAGGGGTTTGATCATCCGACCTACTCCCTAGAAGTAGAAATGGAGGACAGCACACG
>JAQCIX010000106.1 GCA_027593365.1 Verrucomicrobiota bacterium | reverse complement strand
TGACTACTGGAAAGCGTGTTACCAATACCCCATTTGTGAGCAAGATAGCCTTCGTGTACCTCTCTTTCTTGATCGGTCATGGTTCCCCGAAGGACGATCATTTCTCCCAGTGTGAATCTGGGGTTGTAATCACTACCTCCTCCATTGCCAGGGAAGAAAAACGATCCGCCAATGTATCTCACATCCGTTCTGGGACCACTCAGAACATTGGATCCATTTCTGTAAACAACTTGCTGTCCCTTGGTCACAGAAAACTCAAGCGTGGTGAGGAGGGGGATTCCGGTATTCCCAACCCATGTGCTTTTTCGCTCATCTGAAAAACGCCAGTAAATAAGACCGTTCTCCCAGGGGAAATGATCTCCCCAGCCAAAATTAAACGGAAAAGTTGTACGGGTGAATTCTTCGATTCTCCAAATGAGCATCAGGACCACATCTTCAATGGCCCCACTGGTGGCACCTTCTTCTCCAGCAGGATTCCAGCCTCTGCCATTTTGGTAGGCGGTGAACCCTTGTCGTCTGCCTTGCTCTGAATAGAGACGCAGACCGGTCCGGCCACTTAAGTTACTGTCGATAAAAGTTGGTTTGTAAGTCCAACTCTTCATTTCCACTGCAGGGTTGATTTTGTTTTGCCAGCTAATCATTTCGCCAGTCGAAGGATCCTTGGTAATAGACCCGGCATCGGATGCATCCAACCATAGGGTTAACTCATTGGAAGATTGGGCTGTATAGGTACCCCCCTGTGTATCATTGGCATCGAGCCATAGGCTCAAGCTTTCAAAACGAACAGGATGACTGGTGGGTAAAGTCAATGGATGCAGAGTTCTTTCCGGATCCGGGTGAATGGAGAGTCGATAAGAATGGTTATTCTCAGAAGCTGTAAAACTGTCGATTTGTCCATGGGTAACATTGAGCTCAGTGTTCAAGCCGCCAACTGCCAGCGTCTTGGAGTCTTTTCCGATAGTAAAATCAAAGATTCTAGGATTGTCACCCGATGTTGAGTTCTCTTCGACTCGAATAGAGGCAAACATATCTCCAAACCCTCCACCATAGATCGCCCCAATTTCACTGTGAGAGAGAGGGGCTTTGTAGATCCGTACATCATCAATAAACTCGGCAAAGACCTCGTCCCCGCTGGAGTTTCCAATGTAGTATACATCGCTTTGGTCCCTTCGGTTTGTTTGCCCAACAAAGATTCCATTCACAAAGAATTTGGTTTTTTCACCTTCACCCATTACGGCCAAATGGAACCAATTCCGCATTTGAAATGGATCCAAACTGTAGCCAGAACTTCTAAACTGCTGATCGGTTGCCGGTTCATCTCCATCGATAAATCCCAAAAGTTGGTCAGATCCACGAAGGGCCAGATAGTAGTCAAATTCTATTTCGTTTTGTTTGTCCTGCCCACGAAAGAGGGTGGATTGACCAGTCTGAGGTGGAGGCAGTAAATTTTTGCACCACAAGGAAAGAGTCCATCCATTATCGCTAAGCGGGATCCCGTTCGGTTCCACTTTCATTCTTCCATCATCACTGGATTTATCAAAAGCCAGACCCTGACCGAATTTTCCTTTTGCAGTTACCCAGGCATCATAGAGCGTGGCCAACCACAGGTTGGTGTCATCACTGCGCACTTGGGTGGATCGTGGCGTGTCCCGATCAAAGGACCACCAGGCATCTAATAAATCAGAGCGCGTGGTGGCACGAAAAAGCTTTTTGGAGTTGGCAGAACCGCTCACATTGGGTTGCCCATACCCATCTTCAAAAACATTTGGATGAAAGATGACGGAGGATTGTTTGTTTTCCTCCAAAAGTTCAAAGGAGAAAAACCAAGTCATATTATCTTCCGTGTAGACGGAGTTTTCGATCATGGCACCGTTGGTAACCGTAAAATCGGATGAAGTGATAGCAGAAGAGGGGAAGGGCTTTCCGCCACGAGTAAAACGAATACTCCCGCTACCGGTCGCGCCCTCGATCACCGGATCAATTGATATTTGTGGTACCAGGGCGACATCCCCTGCACCATTTCCATAAAGTTGATCGATTTCAGATTGGGTAAGGGCAATGTTGTAGACCCGGAAATCGTCCATCAAGCCAACAAAGTTTGTGGCATACCAGTTTGTCCGGTTTTGATCAAAATATCCAAAACTCAGAGGAATTCGGCTCATGGTCGATACATCGGTTTGTAGGGTATTTAGAACTTCCAGTCCGTCCACATAGGCTTTGACTCGTTCGCCGTCATATATGTGGGCTATATGTTTCCACGCACCTCCGAAATCTCCAGTTTGAGAATTGAAGTCATTCTTTACATTTTGATTATTGTAAAAAGAGCTCAGTCGATTGTACCAAATATTTCGCAATCCCCAGCCCGTCCAGTTTCCACCCGAATTACCGCTTAGATTTCCCATTCCATAAATCACCGCATCATTCATTTCGTTTTCCTGAGCCTGCATCCAAAGAGAAACCGTTCTGGGTCGGTTCGATGGAATGCCCAGACTGCTGGCAGATGCAGTGGTCCGAACCCATGCATTTCCAGGGAAACTAAGGGCAGAACCAGATAAACCGGGAGCATATGTGACTTCATACAAGGTACCTGAGATGTTGTTATCGATGAAAGCTCCTGGGAAGCGTCCAAAGTATTCGCTGACAACTTCGGTATTTTCGTCATCGAAATCCCACCATGCCTGAAGGTGATCCAACCGGGTTAAGGGGCGACCGTATGCCAGGTTGAAGCTAATAGGTTGACTAACGGTACCATCGCTGGATTCACTAAAGCTTCCACCAAGCTGGAAGGAAAAACGGTTTGGAGATTCTGATGGGGTGAATCGAATGATCAGGCTGGAGTTATCTTCATTTTTGGAAAAAGAAAAATCATCCACATCTTCTCCGTTCTTGTCCAGTAGACGAAAATTAGGGTAAGCGGATAGATAGGGATGGGTAATAGGCATCAAGTCCTTGAGTTTCCATTTTTGGGCAAGGTAACCTTCCATTTGCTGGCGAATGTCTTGGCTCAATGCCCCTCGGGATACAATCATTTCCCCAAGAGTCCAATCCGATCCATAACCACTAGATGAGTTATTTGCAGGAAAAAAGAAAGAGCCTCCTGCATTGGTTGAGGAGGACCGAGGTCCACTCAGTATGGTTACTCCATTCTTGAAAACACTCTGAAAGCCCTCGGTGACCGAAAACCTCAATCCTAAAAGTGCGGTTTCTCCCGCTTGGATCATACTCGCCGCCTTACGATTATCTGAGAAATTCCAGAAAATAGATCCGTTGTCCCAGGGAAAGTGATCTCCCCATCCAAAGCCAAAAGGAAAGGTGTTTTTAAGTTGAGTGTCGAGCCGGGCAACCATGATCACAAATACATCTCGGACCTCGCCTGGTCTGCCATCTGAGGTGGCAGGAGTCCAGGTTTGGTTATTTCTACCCCCTTCGTAGGCTGTGATTTTTTCCATGTTATTGTCGCTGCGTTTATCGAAGTCGATGGCATTGAGACCATTGATTTCCCCACCCGTGTCCGGTTTATTGGTGATATGACCGTACAAGCTAACTGCCCCGTTCACCTTGTTTGTTATCGAGTCGATTTCGTTCCCCGAAGCTAAGGTGATGCTGTCAGGGTCGGATGCATCGATCCACAGGGTGACTCCATCCACTTGATCTGGAGTTGGCAGAGAAAAGTCTAAATCCTTAATCAATAAATCATTGAGACTGAGGTAGTCTCCGTATCTCTTGAACTTAACTTCAACCGAGACTTCTTCTTTCAATTCTGGATCTTGGACTGGGTCAAAGGCATAGGGTTCCACGGTGAGACCATGGTCACTCAAACCATCATTGTACAAATCTGCAGCCATCGATGATCCTAAAACAGCAGAATAAATACGAACATCGTCAATCTCACCGATAAACCTTCCCTCGGAAGAGCGACCAATCTTCCAGGTGCTATTTCCAGGAATTACCAAGCTACTACCAAAGTCTCCACTTTCTCCTTCGAGTTGCCCATTTAAATAAAATTTGAGTTCATATCCATCCGGTGAATTTGCATCGTAGGATAAAAGTAAGTGGTTCCATATACCTTCTTCAATGCCTCTTCCCATTTGCACATTTCCGGAACTGATTAAAGTATTCATGTAGACTTCCAGGTTGGAGGTTCCTGTGCCGATTTGAATTGATTCTCCATTGGTTCCGCCAAGCGAAAGCATGATATTTCCAATGAGTTCAGGGGATCGGTAAGAACTATTGGCAACCCTTTTAAACCATAAAGACACCGTGAATTGTTCCTTGCTGAGGTTGGTATCAGGCGAACCGAGGGATATGTAATCTCCCTCATTACGAAAACTCACCGCTGTTCCGAAGATCGAGTCCGCAGTCCATGAAGCGCCTCCCTGCATCGAACCATCGCTTGGACCCATGCTGTCGGAAAC
This sequence comes from Verrucomicrobiota bacterium, assembly GCA_027593365.1. Classification (GTDB taxonomy): domain Bacteria; phylum Verrucomicrobiota; class Verrucomicrobiia; order Opitutales; family Seribacteraceae; genus Chordibacter. The sequence goes on along the minus strand of JAQCIX010000106.1, from coordinate 1,402 downwards.
CGATTTTCCAATGGATTCGTCCAGCCACCACCAATGGACCAAATCTTCTTTTTGTGGAACTTCGGGGACCCGAGATATTTTGTGCAGGACCCGCAAGGTGTCCTCCGATTCGGAGCTGCCTGCACCACGGGGTAAGTCCAAGATCATTTGCTGGTAGGAGGTAAAGGTTGCTTCGAATTCAAAAACCCCGGAACCCAGGGAGGCTAAGCTCCCATCGACAATCTCTCCGTTGGTTAGGCTTGCATTGATCTCGGCCTCGGTGATTCCGGTGATTGTGACTCCCTCTTCAAATTTCTCGAAAGCAATCCGGAAGGTAACAGTCTCTTCATCGGTAACAACCGGAGCGGATACGGTTCCGACCAATCCAATATCTCCTTCACCCCCGTTGTATATCCGGGAGATCTCTTCTGGCGAAAGGGCATCGTCATACATACGGAGGTCATCGATTTGCCCGGCAAAGTATTGACTGCTGTTAAAAGGTCCTGGTCCCCCAATAAACCAGTCTCCCAATCTCGGTTCAGCGAGCTCGTTTTCCTGCAACGCAGAGGTGGACACCATTCGGCCGTTCACAAAGGTTGATAGCTGATTGGTGTTTCGGTTTACGGTCATCACAACATGGGCCCACTCTCCTTGATTCAATGAATACTCAAAAAGAGATGAGGTGGGCTCGTCTCCATTTTGCTCCCAGGAGCTGATCGATCTTTTACCGGTGATTGCTAAGCCTCGGTCGTTTTCAATTCCCGGAGTGACAATAATTGGAATTTGATGCCCAAGGAATAAAACTTTCTCGTGTTCGGTTATATAATCCGAACGAATAATTCGTTCCCCAGAATCCACTTCGTCAAAGGTAAGGTTTTGGTTTCTATCCAACCAAAAAGTATTTCTACCACTACCACCTGCCCGAAGATAAAATATCCCAGGGGCAAAGGAGCCACCTGGTTCAAAAGCTAACGATCCATGGGCGATGGTAAATCCACGGGGTTGCGTACCGTAATCATAAAAAGAAGTACCAAATGAAGAAGCATAGGAATTGGGCGTTTCAGATAGGCTGGATAGAAAATTCGGGCTGTAAGCTGTGCCCCCATTCTCATTTTCCAGAAGCCAGGGTCCGTCGGTTAAGTTGGTATCCGAAAAGAAAGCAAAGGGATAGGAAATTGAATTCGCATCATATCCAATATAGTCTGTGTTCCACCCTGCATCAGTATTGGGATTGTTATCGACGGCCAAAGCATAAAAACTAACCGGTTCCTCAAAGAGTTCTGACAAAAGATCACTGCTTGGGTCCAGTTTAGGTATGCCTGTTTTCCTCATGTCATGAGGCCAGGTATCAATTCGGGTATCCCCAGCCCAGTCTCTCCAGAAAAAACGGGCATTCGCGAAGTTGAAACGATTACTTTCTGGC
>JAQCIX010000105.1 GCA_027593365.1 Verrucomicrobiota bacterium | reverse complement strand
AATTTTACTGGCCGCCTTTGCCGTGGAACTGGACGGATTGCGTGGAAAGGTAAATGTGGTGGTGCTCGCCTTTGGGATGATCTCCTACACCACCGGTCCGATGCTGGGAATGTTCCTTGCCTCCCTGTTGACCCCGCATGCAAGTGCCAAGGGATTGAGCCTGGGCTTTTTCTTATCCTTTGCACTCGTTGCGTACCTTCGACCAGACCTTTACCAAATCCTTTTGAATTTTGATTTCATTTCATACGATGATGTCGATCGGTGGAGTGGATTGTCGGTGAATGGAGAAAAACTGGGTATTACCATCAATACTGCATGGGCATGGCCAGTGACGGTTTTCCTTACCTGGGGCTGCGGACTGCTCTTCCCCAGAAGAACGCCATGAAGCTCCCTTTTCTATTCCCCACTCCCCAGCAGATCACTTTGAGTGGGGAGACTTTTCGCCGACCAGCAAAATTCTCCTTTCAATGCAAAGACGAAAGCCTGGCAAGTGGCCTCGCTCCGTGGGTGGATAAATTATCTCTTGTACCCTGCCCGGCCGAACAAAAGCCCAACCTGCTCATCCAAACGGAGCACTCCAAACATTCGGGAGGATTCCGGATAGAGGTAACACCGGAAGAGGTGGTGATCCACACAGGAAAACCTGTGGGCTTATTCCGGGCATTGAGCAAGGTTTGGCAAATGATCCATTTTGCGGAACCCGGCGACGAATTGCCATGCCTGGAGATAGCGGACTACCCCGTTTTGAAAAGACGTGGATTTATGCTCGATATCAGCCGGTGTAAGGTACCTACGATGGAGGAACTGTTCCGGTTGATCGATCTGCTCGCCCTCATCGGATACAATGAACTGCAACTCTACATCGAGCACACCTTTCGTTTCCAAGAACATGAGGCCGTATGGAAGGATGCCTCCCCCCTATCCGGGGAAGAAATCCGGCAATTGGACCAATACTGCCAAGAGCGGTTCATTGAACTGGTACCCAACCTTAATTCATTCGGTCATTTTGAGCGTTGGTTACGCCACCCCGCCTACAGGCACATGGCGGAATGCCCGGATGGATTCGTGCGGGAAAACCCATACATTAAAAGAGACCACGGAACGACACTGAAGCCAAACCAGCAAAGCCTAGATTTCATTGATTCGCTTTACGAGGAATACCTGCCCAACTTCAGTTCCAGGGAGTTTAATGTCGGGCTGGATGAACCCTGGGAACTGGGCCAGGGATGGAGCAGACAGGAGGTTGAAAATAGGGGCAAGGGAAAGGTGTATCTACGCCACTTGGAAGGCATCCGCAAACTGGTGGAAAAACATGGCAAGCATATGCAGTTTTGGTCCGATGTACTCCTGGAAGATCCAGAAAACGCCAAGCTTTTGGACAAGCATGCATCGCCGATTATCTGGGGCTATGAACCGACCCATCCGTTTGAGGAACAGGCAGCAGCAATCGCCCGTTGCGGACTGGAGTTTTGCCTGGCACCAGGCACCGGCACCTGGAAGAGTTTCACTGGGCGCTGGCCTGTCTCCAAAAAAAATATCGAGCTTGCCTGCAACCAGTCACAAAAACACGGAGCCGAAGGCATCCTCCTGACCAGTTGGGGCGATTGTGGAAATCACCAGCCCTGGCCCACGATGTATCCAGGTATGCTCCACGGGGCCCAGTTGAGCTGGAATGGAAAACAAGTCGATGAGAACACACTCGGGCAGGCCATAGACTGCTGGGTTTATCGGTCTACCGATTCACAAATTGGAAAAGCTCTCCTGGAAATGGGAAAACTGGATCAGGTAATGGATAGTTACATTCCAAACTCGAGTATGCATTGGACATTACTTTTTGGATTTCATGAAGAGCGGTTTAGGGAATTTTTCAAAGAGCATGCAACCGCTGAAAAACTAAACCGAGGCCTAGAATATTTAGAGCAAGTGGAGGGAGCCATACCAACATCGACTAGGAACCAAAGCGTTCAACAAAGCCTCGAGGAAATCAGACTGGGGATGCAAATGACCCGTGTAGCTTTGGGTCGCGGTAACGCTTTGCTACAGAGGAAAGAGTTCACCGTTCCACAACGCGAAGAAATGGTCGGCGAGTTCGAAAGATTATGGAGACTTCGTGCACGGCAGGGTGGCCTCCGTGAAGCGAGCGAACTTTTACTGAATGCGTTAAATTAGCGCTCGGTTAGTTCCGGGAGATCGCAGGCGATGGCATCGCAAAGGATGCGACCCTGCTTGGTAAGGCGAAAGGTATCTGGGCTTTGTTTTTCTGCCAGTCCTTCCTGGCAGAGCCTATCCAAAAAATGGACAGATTCTGCAAAGACACTCTCATGGAGATCAAACTGAGTTGCGATTTTGCCTAGGTCGATGCCTTGATTCATCCTCAGGCCAAAGAGAACGGCATCCCGGGCAAAATCGATAGGGCCGAGCTTTTCCTGCTCCATAAACTGAGGAGTGCCCCCGGGTAGCAATCCAGCCGCCCATTTTTCGAGACTTGCAATATTCTTCCTCCGAATGCCCCGGTACTGGGAACAGGCAGAGGGGCCATACCCGATCCATTCGTTCATCTCCCAGGTATTGAGGTTGTGCCGGCAGGCATGGCCCGGCTTTGCGTAGTTGGATACCTCATACTGATCGTAGCCATGGGCCGGCAGGTAGTCCCACGCGAATTCGTAGAACTCGGCCTCGCGTTCGGGATCAATTTTCAACTTTCCACCGGCGAGGCGGACATACATCGCCGTGTCCTCCTCAAAGGTAAGGCAGTAGGTGGAAAGGTGATCGGGTTGCAATTCGACCGCCCGGGCGAGGTCGGACTCCCAGTCCGCCAAGGTCTGGCCAGGTGCCCCAAAAAGAAGGTCAAGATTGACCGAGAAAAACCCTGCCTCCCGAATCATTGAATAGGCAGAGAGGGTTTTCTCGACCGGGTGCTTGCGTCCAAGGGCATCCATAAACCTGGGATCAAAAGTCTGCACACCCATCGAGATTCGGTTTACACCTTGGTCGTGTAAAACCTGAAGTTTTTCGGGCGTGATCTCGGAGGGGGCCAGTTCGATCGACCATTCGGCTCCGCTTTCCATATCCAAAGAATTGACGAGTCCACAAAGTTGATCGAGTTGCTCGGGTTGAAGGAGACCCGGGGTACCCCCACCCAAAAAGACGGTGGAGAGCGCACGATTCGGCGGGAATCGGGAGATCTCATCCCTCAGGCCAGCAAAATAAGCATCCATCCCTTTTTTGCTTGGTTTTTCCTGATAGAAGGCGCAAAAATCACAGGTGGTGGAACAAAAGGGAACATGGACATACAATCCGAGCGCTAGTTTCTTGCGCCCGCCCAATTCCTTGTTTAACACCAAGGTATTCAATTCTTTATCAGCTTGATTCATACGACCATGAAATTCCTCTCCAAACTACTTGTTTTTTCCGCCTTGTCAGCAAGCTTGTGGCTCACCTCTGGGTGCCAACAACCAAGCTTCATAAATCTGACCTCCAAGAACATCAGCCAAAACCCCTCAGGTATCTACACCTTGCAGACTGAGTTGGAGATTCAGGACCGAGGGATAAAAGCAGACACTGTTGAAGTTTTCGCAGTCGTGGGTGGCGAAAAATTGGTCATGGTTCAGGATGATCTCAATCCGGCTCTCTGGAGTTGTGATTATAAATTGCCAGCCGGGTTTGACGAAGCTACCTACTACTTCGAGGCCAAGTACGCCAGCGTTTTAGATAACGGGAATGTGGCCGACCGCAGAATGACCAGCGACCTGCAAACCTTCCGCCTCGAAAATCGCTATGTCGGCAACCTCGCTTCATACCGTGGTCCTGTTGGGGCAGAGATTGCTGTTCAAGGGCGTGGACTGACCAAATATGATGTGATCAAAGTGGGCGAGCAGGATGCCACCACCCGCTACCTTTCCGAGAACGAATTACGCTTTGTGATTCCTGCCTTACCCTCTGGATTAGATTATCCAGTGAAGCTTTCAGGTGGTGCCCATGGAGCCCTTGATATTGGCAATTTTCGGATCGATGAAAGCCGTCTGAGCGTCAGCCCGAACTCTCTTGATATCCAAAGTGGCGACACGGCCACCCTGCTCTTTAAGATCGATTATGAAGCCCCTGCTGGTGGACTTGCAATCGATGTCAAAACCAACATCCCTAACTCGGTCATTATGCCAGAGGCCGTGATTGCGGAGGGTGACAAGACCGTTAACATTCCAATCCGTGGCGGAGAAGCTGGAGAAGGTAAACTCGTGATCTCTGCAAACGGGTTTGAAGGCACTGAAGTCTCGGTCAAAGTCTTCTAAGACTTTTTCGTTTTATCCCACTCCCCTGATGGGGATGAATAATCCATATTTTGGATGACGCTGAAAGTCTCGGTTGTCATACCTGTGTACAACCGCCCAAACCTCCTACATCGGGCGGTCTCATCTGTTTCTAGCCAATCGTTTGCCCCATTTGAGATTCTCGTGGTCGATGACGGCTCTAGCCCAGTTATCGAAATATTAAATGATCTTCATTCGATTCCCGTACGAATTTTGCGAAATGAGCAAAACCAGGGAGTTTCTGCGGCAAGAAATCTTGGGATTCGAGAAGCTAATGGGGAATGGATCGCCCTACTCGACTCGGATGATGAATGGATGGAGGATAAATTACAAAAACAGGTCCACCATATCGAACAGCACAAAGGTTTACATGCAGTACACACTGGAGAGAAATGGATACGCAATGGGAATGAGGTAATCCCCCCTGCCTATTTAAACAAGAGTCCTGAAAACCTCTGGGAAAGAAGCCTCCAACATTGCCTCATCTGCCCATCTTCTGTCTTACTTCACAAATCGATCTTTGAAGCCATTGGATTATTCAATGAAAACTTGGCGGTTTGTGAAGATTATGAATTTTGGCTGAGGTTACTTCTCCAGGAAGAGATTGGTCTGGTACCAGAAAAACTTGTAATCAAGCATGGAGGGCACCCAGATCAATTATCAACCACCACCTGGGGGATGGATCGTTTTCGGGTGCAAGCTTTAATCAACCTGATTGAATCCAATACATTGAAAGAGAAACAATATGTCTCGGCAATCTCCGTTTTAGTACATAAGTGCCTGATCCTAGCGAAGGGTTCCCAAAAGCGGGGAAAATTAGAAGAAACATCCAAGTTTTTCGAGATCGCTCGTAGATACGAAGCCAGGATTTCCAATGCTGCACAAAATCATCATCTCTTAAAATGAATTTCGTAGTCGCATTCCTTGCGGAAGCCCAGCCAGTGATTGATTTTTATCGGCTGGTAAAAACAGATTTATCTCCGGGTTCTATGTTCCAGAATGATCAACATTGCCTACTTATCTCGGGGTTAGGAAAAGATCGTGCAGCTTCAGCCACCAAGCTCCTCGGTCAATCTAAAGCTGGAAAAAATGAGGGATGGCTGAATCTCGGAATTGCCGGACATGGCAGCCTTGCCAAAGGGGATGCTTTTCTTGCGGGTAAAATCATCGACGATAAAAGTGAAGAAGTGTTTTACCCCCCGCAGATTTGCCAGTCTTCTCTACCTGTATCTTCTCTTTGCACCTCTAGTTCCCCGGTGACTCAATATGAACCTGGGATGGGATATGATATGGAAGCTCATTCATTCTACAGAGAAGCATCCAGGTTTTCTTTCCGTGAGCTCGTGCAAGTTGTAAAGATTGTCTCTGATACCCCAAGCCAACCGATCGAAAAGATTCGCCCGCAGAAAGCTGCTGAAATGATCGCCTCCCATATGAACCAACTGGATCATTTGGTAAGCTTAATAGACCAAATGGCTATGGAAATCCAACCCGATGAGCAAATTGAAGAAATAACCAAAGAAATTCTAACAATACACCACTTCTCGGTTACCAGGAGCCATCA
>JAQCIX010000104.1 GCA_027593365.1 Verrucomicrobiota bacterium | reverse complement strand
AAGTTCCAGTGGATCAAGTGGGCGTACAGCCCACACCCCAAACTCCTGCTATACCACAGGTTCCTCAACCCTCAAAAAAGGTTATGCCCACCTTGCCACGCTCAGTGGATTATTCTCAAATGAGCTTGGATGATCTCCTTCGTGAAGTGGATCTACTTAGAAAGCCGGCGACATTGGGTACAGGGAATCTCATTGAACCTTTACCAACCGCAACTAAGCCAAAGCCTGCAGGTGAAGAGGAAAAACTGCTCCTCCCAACCAAAGAGTATGTGGATAGTGATTTACCGGAATTGCAACCCGTGGTTTTACCTGAATCCGTAAATCCACAAAGCGAAAAGGAACCCGATATATTTGTTGAGGATTATGTTGTTCTTGGAGACGAAATCGACCAGGAGATGAAAGAAAAAATTCGCGAGGCGATCATGGCTACCCGAATGGCCTCGGGTGGAACAGGGAATCCATTTGTTACCCGTACGGTTTACAAGGCAACTTCCTACTGCAATAAAGTACTCGGTCGTTTAAATGCACCCAACTACAAGCGCTACCGAAGAGATATTTTGCTAGCTCTTATCAATATGCACGAGAAAAATCAGGCATGGGTAGATGCAGCGAAGTCCTATGAGCGTTTTCTGGAGGAATTTGCTTCAGATGATGACTACCCATTTCAGCAACACGAAGACGCCCCAGGGATCCCCGAACTTCACGCCGGCTTGGGCGATGTTGAAGAATTTATTTATGGTTTAAAAAGAGGAGCACCCACCATTCCTGAGACTCATATTAGGGTAGGCAAAATCTACAGGGAGCTTGGAGCTGAAAGAATGGCCTTGAATAAATTTTATGACGCAATCAATGCGACTCTGACTCTTCCTTACAACTCTGCTTTCACGGACGCAGAAAAGAGAAAGGGTAAATCCTTTGAAACTAGAAAGGACGCTGAGTCCAATCAGGCCATGTTTGAAATCGCCGAAACATTCTTGGGCTCCGAAGACTATGACAATGCGATTAAGTTTTACGACCGCATTAATCGCTTGGAACAACTCAATGAATCAGATCGTTCGGTCGTTGCTTACAAACGGGGTCTTTCCCATTTCCGTAGAGCAGTGGATACAATTCGAAAGGAAGAAAGGGATGCACGACTCAACCCCAATACTTCACCCATTCAGAATATAAGTTTCGAGAAAACACCGCGTGCGGACTTCGCCCGGGTAAAAGAAATCTTAAACGGCTATGCCACCTTGTATCCAACCAGTCCCTACGTCCCCGAATCCTATTACCTGCTGGCATTGGCATACGAGCAACTCAATCAAAACGAAGAGTCGGTGGCTCAGCTTCTCTCTCTTTTAAAGGAAGCCACCTTTAATCCAGAGCTGATTTTGGCCGAAGAAGATGCTAAAAGCTTAAGAGATCGCGATATGGATCGCGTCAGTAAAATGAAGTCTGTCTGGGCTTACTGGAAGAAAAAGACCGGGAATTATTTGGCGAACAAGTTTTTTGAGTCAGGTGAATTCTTCAATGCCTACCGAATTTATACCGCTTTAATACCTGTAGATACGACCCCGACCTGGAGAGTCCCTTTGCTTTATCAGGTTGCTCTCTGCGAGGAGAAACTCGGGAACTTCGTTCAGGCCACCGAGACTTACATTTCCATAGAGGAGATGTTTGATAACAATGAGGACGCTCGCGAGGAATTGGCGAAAAGCAAGTACCTGAAGTTTGTTTACGGTATGTCGAAGTGGAGACGGGAGCAATTAGAGGACACCCGGGAAATTAGACAGGCCGTCAACCGGTATGGCATCTACTCATCTCCAACCGCAACCGATGCGATCGAGAACTCCTTTTAAATAAAACCATTATTTTTAATGGAACCTGTGGATATACTGAAACAACATCTTGCCTTATGTCAGGATGTTTACCAATTACTTTTGGAAGAGAATACCTGGCTTAAAGTCCAAAAGAAAGTTCCGGAAATGCAATTTCTTGAAAAAAAGAAGGTGATTGTGCAAAGGCTTGAAGGCTCGCTTTCAAATTTAAAAAAATTAAAGCCAGAGTTTTTCTCTCCGTTTGATGATTCCAAAAAATTGGTGGGCGAGTCTCATTCCAAGCTTCTCCAGATTTTTTACCTCGATCGGGAAAATGAAGATTTATTGGTTAAGCTAAATCAACCCCTGGATCGTCAATCCTTCAATCGCTTTACTGTTGGGCCGGATGAAATCAATGAAATCCACAACCGTGGTTAGTAATTAATCCCTTGGCTTAATCGATCAAGGGTTCTCAGTAGGTAATTCTTTCAATACCTCCCTTAGTATACTGGGTTTCGATGAGGGCTTATCGCCTGGCCCTTTCCTCTCATAATGACTCAGTATGACCCCCCGACCGTTAATCACCCGGGAATAGGGACAAGGCGTACCACCGGGTAACCACCCCTGGGCATCCAAGAGCTTCCCGGCTTGAAAGTAAGCCTCGAGCTTCAGTCTTCCTGAATTGTACCACAAACGGTATTCGCCATGAAGTTTTCCAGTAAGGTAGTTCTTTTGTGAAAGTACTTGTTTAAATTCATTCCACTCCCAAAACTCACCGCTTTGCATGTTAGCATGGTATTCCCCCTGAAATCGACGGGTTCCATTCTCATCCCACATGTAGGTAAATCCGTTTTTCTTGCCATCCGCGAAGGTGCAAAGGAGTCTTGGTTCATTTCGCTCATCGTACTGAGCATACCACCCAGTAAAAGGGGCACCCTCCACTTCATAGTACAACTTACCCCCTTTGAGTATAAATTCATCATAAGGCATGATTTTATTGGTGGTGGGATACCACTTACCCTTGACGGCGTAGAGAAGCATGGACTGGATAAGTTGTGCCTCCTCTGAGCTAGAAATTTTCGGGATAGCAGAGAGAACTACTGGAGCTAAAAAGCACCCCAAGTAAATATACAACCTTTTACAGTGCAAAAACACAGATTCATCATCTTGCTTGCCCGATTGCCATGGCAAGGAAAATGAGCAAGAGGCTAAACAGAGGGGAGTGGCGGAAGGAGAGGGATTCGAACCCCCGGAACCGTTTCCGGTTCAGCGGTTTTCAAGACCGCCGCATTAGACCACTCTGCCATCCTTCCAAGGAAAGGATCATAAAGACAAAAAGTTAGGTAATCCGCAACCCTGTATTCCTTGAGAACAGAATACTTTAGGGCAGTACTTTGGCAGGTCCCTATTTGTTTCGAAAATCTAACATAAACCTGGAAACTTCTTCCAGGTTTACTGAGGCATCAAAGGTAAAGGAAACTAATTTGGCGTCATCCTTGCCCAGATTGAGCATTTGCTTGGACCTGCCAATCTCCTTGCCCTTAGCATTCAGTGCTTTGGCGAGTAATTCTCCCTCCACAGAGTTGGTGGTAATTAAATAGACTTCAACTTTTGCCTGATCTGCTTTGGAGCTTGTCATCGAGATTCCCTTATCGATCACCGAACTGCCAAGAGTGACTGATTTTTCCTCCTCCATACAGGAAGCCAAAAGGAAAACAAAAGGGAGTATTAGATAGGTAAGAAAATTGGCATCTTTAAGATTCATCCTTTAACCATGTTCAAAGCATTAGGAAATTTCAAGTATCTTGAGTGACCGAGCTTAATTTATTAACTCAAATGTAGTTTTGCCCCAATTCTGAGTATTGCCCGATCCTCCGAGATGAAAGGATCTAACCAACTTGTTTGCCTTGAGTTGAGCATGGGTCAGTTCACGCATACTCCCAGTTCCTTTCCCATGGATAACGCATCCCCCGGGTAGACCACTTTGCTTACAACTCCAAATAAACTCCTCAATCAGTTCTTTCGCATCGCTCGGATTGAAGTTATGAAGGTCCAGTTCATCACTGGGCTCAAGGGGATGAATTTCCTCATTCATCGCTTTGCGAAAGTGGGTTGCTTTTGTTCTGTTCAAGCAAGGGCTTTGCCAGAACCCAAGGGCGGTCGATTTGGGTGTAGGACTTATTCCTGTCCTGCTGAAATAGATTAGGTTGTTCATCTTCTAATTTTTCATCAGGCAATGAAGATGGTCGCACAACTTCTTCATCTTCACTCAAGCTCGGTTGAACCTCGCAGGAAGAAAAAAGATTGAGTGCGATGGCAATCAAAATAATCCAAGGAATACTCACCAACCGAATCCTATTGATTAACCGAGCAGGAGGCTAACAATAAAATACATGCCATTACTTCACATCCATTCCTCATCCAAAACCGTTAACGAAAAAGTAATTCAAGAAGTTCACCAAACCGGTGCACAGATCCTCTCCGATGTGCTGGGTAAATCTACTGAATATGTTATGGTGCTAGTCAATACAGCCAGTTCTTTATCTTTTGCTCAGGACGATCAAACGCCCTGTGCTTACCTTGAGGTAAAAAACATCGGAGGGTTTACCCCGGAAACCACAGAAAAACTTTCCGGTCTGCTATGTAAGCTAGTAAGCGAAAAACTGGAAATACCGACCAACCGAATATACATCGAATACCAGAATGCAGAAAGGCATCTATGGGGTTGGGATGGGCGAACTTTTGCCTAACAATTTGTCAGTGCCCCCTAGTATCAGAGAAAGCGATGATCAGCCCTCGCTTTGCTCGGAATCAAGATAGGGCGGGGGAGGTGCATCACCGAGCTTGGCTAATTGTTTTTCCACCGCATCCAAATTTCCTTTCATCACTTGTATCCGGTTGCTCAAACTGCCCACTCTGTGGTTAAGGGATCTTTGTTGGGTTTCAATGGCAAGATTGGATCTGGGGCCTTCCGTAGCAAAAGCCGGGCGCTTTGTTTCCACATTTGGCCAAAAGAACCCGAATAGGGTGAGGGCCAACCCGCATGCAGCATGATAGGAGCCGATACTTTCCGAAAGCAAGCTGGCACCCACTGTGGCAAGGCCAATTACAAGGAGTAAGCGGGAGGTGGTGAAAGAATAAACTCTTTCTGCCTTATTTCTCTTCGGGTTCCGAAAGTCTTCCACCAGGGTGTCACGGAGTTCTTTCAACTGAGCAACCTGACCGAGAGTGGATTCAATCTCAGTCGTAACATCCGCTTTTTCCTTAACCATCATCTCTTTCTGGGAGTTATAATGGGCCTGATCTTTAAGCCAAAGGTCTTTAATTCGTTCTTCCAGGCCGTTGATAGTCGGACGGCCCGTAAGTTCAAGAAACCTGCGTATGAGTTGTTTAGTTTCGAAAGGGATGCTTAACTTTCCCCCATTGTTTTCAAGTTCGGCTTCATACTGTTCAATAAACTGAGATAGGTCCACCAACTGGTCTTCGGTGAAAAGGTTTCTTAAAATTCTTTTAGTAAAGGACTCGAGAAGTTGGAGGTTGATCGGAATCCAGTGCAGAGAGTCGATCGGGAATTTTTCGTGAAAAGAATCAAGCACCGTGGATAGACTTCCCCAATTTTCGGCGACCTCAGAATTTGCATTGGCGTGAAAAGTTCGCGATGCAATGCGCAAATCCTCAAGTAAGATCAGATCTCCACTCGGGTGTTTATGGTAAAGCGATTTTTGGCGACTCAACCAGTTAAAGGCAAGAGCAGCCTCCCGGGAATTGGTAAAGTGCTCAAGAGTGTATCTACTTATACGATACGGGTAGGAGACCAGAAATAAATATTTCTTCTCCTCTTCGCTAAACGAAGAAAGGTGCTCTTTTGCCGAATCTAAATCCATCTTACCTGAATAAGGATTATCATACTTTATCTTAGACGGTAAAGTATTCTTTTTCAATGCCTTAGGTGAAACACTCTCTGCGGTCACCTTTACCTCAGGCATAGAAGTGCTACTCAGGATAGGGGCCGGAGTTGGCTCAGTGATGTTTTTCGAAGCAGCCTTCTTGGTGGGTGGGTCAATTTCGACTA
>JAQCIX010000103.1 GCA_027593365.1 Verrucomicrobiota bacterium | reverse complement strand
GCCCTGCCCACTTTTACAAAACGAGAGTAAGTATTTTAGCCACGAAGTACGCCCTTGCACGCCATCCACCGAAGTCGAACAGATTAACCATCCATTGGGTCTCGAAATTCGTGAAGTTAAATTTGGATTTTCTATCTTATCCAAAAACAAACCTAAAAGGTTCTGCTCAGACTCTGAGATAATCCGTATCATATCTCCCGTCCGAAAGAGAAAAGGCACACTATCCTTTTGGGGGATTGGTACCAGTGGAACTGAAACCGAGTACGAATGGCAGAGGAGAAACTTGGATAAAGAGGACCAAAAATCGATTCTCCAGTTACAAAGAGGAGATCTGATTCAAATCAGCGGAATCGATGATCGGGAGGAAAAGCGAATACGGCTGACAAAGGCGGAACAGATTTGCCCGATTTTTATTCCTCGATGGGAAGATCGGGTTTAAAAGCCAATCGCTCCCCGAGACCCTTGCTTGGTAATAAGCTCCCGCCCAAACCAAACGCCCGTGCCTCCATTCAATTCGGTTAAGGTGAGCAGAAAATAAAAGTCCTTCTGGGTGACTTTCTCTACCCTGGATGTTTCCTCAATAATCTTGCCGGACAGAGAAAAATAAGGTCTTGGCTGAGTAACCTTTGGATCTCCAGCCGTTCCCAACTCTTTTCGAACCGTATCTGCATACGAATCAGAAATTTTACCTTCTGGTCCAGCTGTTGTAGAGATGCGTACCTTTTTACTCGCAAGTAAATCACGCTTCATTCCCTGCAGTAAAAGATCCGTATCAAAATAAGTCTGGGTATCGTTACGAATTTCACCTACATGCAGAATCGCAGGCTGGTTCGGGGCTTCAGATAGACTCCCGCTGGCCAAAAGATCCACTACCAGTTGATTGGCTGCACGGGTAAAATCCTGAGCATTGATCTTATCGAGGTTAACCAGGCCCCGATTGCTCCCATCCTCAAGATATTTGGCATCCGCAGCCTTTCCCATGGGCTTTCGTTCATTACAGGAGAAAAGGAAAAAAGAAACGGATAGAATAGATGAAGTAAAAAGGATTCTCATTGGTTTTTGGCAGGTTGTATTTTTAATCGAAAAGCAGAAACTCCTGGGCGGGTGGAAACCGATTCAATCATTTGAGACTCCCCAGGTCTTACCATCAGAGCCTTCCAAACCAAGGAAGTATCTTTAACCAGGAACCCGTCGTCATCAAGCCACTCCAACTTGTGGGTAATGTTTACTTCTTTGCTGGAAGTGTTTTTTAATTCCACCTGGATGTGCAATAAATCGCCCGCTTTTTTACCTTGGGTAATCCGAACCACATCCAAAACTTTTTCCAAACCTGCACCAAACTCGACTTTTTTAATATCAGGGACCGCCCGCGTATCTTTCGGGTCCTTCTTGCTAACGGTACCCACCTTCCCTTTGTCGGCACAACTAAGCATCAAAAAAAAACCAAGCACACAGCTCAGGAAAAGCATTTTTATAAAAGGTTGAATCATAGTAAGTAGATTAGTGGTTGGAAAGTGGACAAACACCGACAACCCGCAAAGGAGTAAAATTGGAAACACTTCTTACCCAAACCAAGTTTATGTGTTTATTGGTTACCATAATATCTGTACTTAATTTCGTACCTGCACCACGCAAGGTCAACTTCTGATCTATGGGAGTATCGATTTTACAAAACCTTATTTGTTTAGGCAGAGTGCTCCAGCTTCTCAAATCTGCACGGGTAGTTAATTGAGATAGCATGCCCACCCCGGCTCCGACCGCTACCTGAGTAAGATCATCATTCGCTCGTACCGAATTCGTTGCTAAATACTGAAGACCACCCTTGGCTACAGCTCCCGCAACGGCTTTGGATAGTTCGATGTCGAAATATTGATCAAACTCCTGGGCGACAATGGCATCGAGATCACTTAGTAATGTGGTTTTCTGAGGATTGTTAGATTGATCAGAGGTAAAGATCTCCAGCTCCTGCAGGTACTGGTCATTGATTTGCAGGGTAGGAAAGGCGACGCCCAGATATGGAATTCTAGAAGTTGGCGAAAAAAAGAAAATAGGTAGATCAAAGCGTCTCTCCAAGCGCACCGGTGCCCTTCCCGTCTCAAAAAAGATATAGGTCTTAGGACCCTCGGATTGTTTGCCGGCATTGGCTAATTGATAGTCCTCAGATATCCAAGCATTCTCTGGGTAGATAGCATGGAGCTGACGCAAAGAATACTCAGCTTTGGCAAAATCCTCACGTTCCTTTGCGGTGTGTAAAAAATAGAGTGCTTCCAAATAGAGAGCAGCTGGGTTTACAAATGTGGGAAGATTCTTAGGTACGAGGCTTTGAATTCTCCTTCTCTCCAAATACAGTGGATGACTGGAGTCATGATTCTTCAAAGACTCTTCCAAATTTAGGTTTTGTTTCTTTGCCTCCTCCCTGGCTTGCTCGAGCTCAACTTGCCAAAGATCCTTGGAATCCTGAATAGCCTGACGGGTCTTAAAGATTTCTGCCCGGGCACGCCCGCGATCCCCCGTAAGTAAGTAATTATGTGTCTGGTATAACCTCATCATCACCCGGTCATAAATCCTTGATTTATAGGGTTTGTACTCTGCAGACCCAATGGTAGAAAGAAGCTCCTCTGAAATACGGGTTTCCGTTCGTAGGTGGGGACCAAACCATCGCTCATATTCCCTAGCGGCATGATTGAGGGCAGGTATGCTTTGACTCGTATTGCTATTCATTCGGGATACGGCACCCTCCTCAAGGAAATACAATAAGCGATCCCTTTTCGGACCCTCATTGGCAAGTTTGGCAGCTTCCTCTTCTGCCCGATCCAAATCCCCTATTTTCCAAAGAAACTGAAAATTTTCAGTTCGATCATAATGCGAAGACATGCATCCACTCATCATAATCATGGTGAGGATACTACATTTTCTTTTCATTAAACCGAAAGGAACTGACTAAGATGTATGGTTCCCAAGTTATCAGTCCTTATTTATTCGGGGAAAACCGTTACTTCAAAGTTTTTATTCCCTCTGACATCTCCCACCGTACTGCGATAACGGTTTTTTGTACGCAATGCCTGAAGAAGGGCCTGCTGGTTTAATTTTTTGTGAAACACGACTGGTTTCTTAAAAGAATTAAGCAGCTTAGAAGTCATAAGCATTGTATTCAACTCGACATCCATTTTCCGGCTAAAATCATTGGGCAGACAAAAGACTAAATTGCCAGGCAAGATTTCCTTGGTCTCCCCATCCATAGTTAATTGAATTCTACCCAAAAGACCGATCACTTTCATCCCTCCATTGGTGGTAACCCCAACCATCATCGCAAAGGGTTGTTCGGATAACAACTCCACATCTGCAAGAGTTGAGCTAATTTTGATCTTAAGATTGGAATGAGTTGAATAAAGGCAATAGGAACCAGAGTGCAGTGAAATTTCGGATTCAGAAACCAAAGAAAAACTGGCAGCCTGTACGGATCTCAAAGAAAAACCTGGAGTGAAATTTGCAGATATTTCGACTCCAGCATCGGGTAGCACAGTTACGGTTCTCCCTAAACCAACCGGATCTTCTGTTTTTAACTCATCCCGATTTTCCCAAACTTTGCGGGCAAGAGACTTTCCAAATACTTGCTGGATCAAAAAATCAAAAGGCTCATTTTCAATCGTATCCAATTCATCCACACCTTCTGTAAGTCGACTATTTCGCTTCCTCGAAGCATATTTGGATACAACCATTTTTCCTTTCGTCACCCGAAGGGCATCTTCTATTTTTTTTCGCAGTGGATGGTTATAATTATTTTTAACCATCCCCATGGCTTTATTTAGTTCCCAAAGAGCACCATCGTACTCCCTTTTCATCTGGAGCTCAATTCCCCGGTTGAAAATCTCTTCTACTGTTTCGCAAAAAGCAGTGCTGGGTAGAGATACTAGTACCCAAATACTAAAAATTTGGGTAAGTTTAGGAAAATTAACCAATGCTTGGATTTACTAGAAAGAATGGTTCACACTTAGGGTGACTCCGCCTACAAAATCGTCAAAGCTAAGCAAGGCATCGTCATCTGTGCCACTGGTACGCTTCCAAGAGAAATTGGATAATCCTCCAAGGTTTAGCCATTCAGTAATAGCAAGGTTTGCGGTGATACCAGCATTGTAAACTCTATCCATTCGGCTGGCATTTGCAGCTTCTGTAAATGAAGTAGAATTGTAAGAAACGGAAGGTATGACGGTCAACATATCACCCAACTGTTTTGTATAGGATAAGGAAATCTCATGACCGATCCCGTCCTGTAAGTTAGCAGGACCATCAGCCAAGCTTTGCCCTGCTTGTATTGTAATTGCTTCAAGAAATGCAAAGCTCAAGCCGGTAGAATCTGCTAAAGAGCGAAATTGCTCTTCTAAAGTATCACTTTCTGAGAACGTGTAACTCACCCCAGTGGAGAATGTGATCGTATCACCAGAATCGAGAATGAAGTTTTTAGCGAAAGATAACTTAGGAGTATTGGAATACATCAGTTGCTCTTTTTTTCCTCTGTATGTACTCGGTGCCGTGTATGTATGGGACAAGGTTAAGCTGAAGTCATTAGGTAAAACAAATGGAATGGATAGGGATGCAATTTGCGTATCCGTGTTAAGACCGGGATCTTTACTAAACTCTGTGCCGTAATCCTCAATAGGATCCATAAAACTTCTCATCTGAATAAAGCTAAATGCTGGTGCACAAACCACTTCTTGGCCGATCCCATACTCACCTAACCCTAGATTAAATGTTAGAGAAAGATCTAAACTTGTTGCTTTACTATGGGTTTTATTTGCTTTGGCTTGCTTAAAGGGATTTGAGGTGTAATTGAAACTGGTGGAGCCAACTACCGAAGGAGTTAAGGTCGAGTTCCTAACTTGAAGAAGCCTCTGAGCTCCCATAGGGTCTTCCTCTAACGTGTAAGCTTCGGAAAGAGAATCGGCAAAGAATTCCGCATTTAGAAAAGGCAAGGGTTCTTCAGCACTAGGATCAACTGCCGTTGCTTCATTCGTTTGCCCAAGTACAAAACAGGGAGACACTAAAATTATAAGGTGACCAAAAAAGTTTCTCATAAAAAATCTGATTAGGATGAAAAGATCCAATTAGTTTCCAATCGTACCGATGGAAATGTTTCCTCCATGGGTATCAAAAGCTGGTCTAGTCATGATCAAATTATCCGCATAGCGAATATTGGTGATAAAGTTGACCCGACCCCACATGATGGAATTGAAGTTTGGATATTTGCCGTCTAATGGACCATAAGCTGAATTCAATTTTACCATGGATCCGCTTGGGAAATTTAAATTCCTGAGGTTCACAGTTTGAGCCTCCATCGCGATGCGTTTAATGTGCTCGTTAAACCTGAGGTTATCTACAGAGATTTCCTGATGTGCCAACAATTCCACCCCATCATGGGAACCTAAACCACTGGTGGATAAACTCACATTGTTCAGCACCAACCGGTCTAAAGAACGTAAGGATATCTCATCTTGCGCGTATAGATCTACCCCAATTACATTCATGGAATTGAAAGAACCAAATCCCAGAGAATCACCTTCAAAAGTAATATCTGTTCCATTCTCAAAGCTAATACCACCAGCAGAAAGAAGTAAGAGTTCAGTCTGAACATCAGATGCCCCCACCATTGAGAAAGTTAAATCACCAGCCAAGGAAAGATGGTCTCGTGCAGCAAATAATAAGCGATCGTAAGAAAGGTTAGATAGATCATAAGAACCTGAACCAAAAGACAATTTACGTCCTCCTAGCACACCTTCAATATCTACATTTGAATCTGTTGAGGAGGAAGGTGAATTCGGATCTGTTTCGCTGGAATACGAATCCTGTGCGGGATCATAAGTGCCATCGTAATTTGGATCCGTCAGCGGATCGTACATACCATCTGTTGAGGAAGAAGGTGAGTTCGGATCGGTTTCGCTGTAATGCGGATCCTGTGCGGGATCAT
>JAQCIX010000102.1 GCA_027593365.1 Verrucomicrobiota bacterium | reverse complement strand
CTGGTGGTAAACTCATCTCAGGGGGGCGGAAGTAAGGACACCTGGGTATTGCGGGATTTTTAGAAGATGCTTTCTCGGGTTGCAGACAATTTACACTGGATGAGCCGTTATATAGAACGGGCTGAGGGTATGGCTCGAATGATTCAGGTTCACCAACGCCAGGCCCTAGAATATGTCCAGGATGAACAGCAACTCAAAGAATTTTGGAGTCCGGTACTCCAGTCTATTTGTGCAGATTCGATTCAAGTGGATAATCAGGATATTAAGCAACTTGGTCATTCCCTGATCTTTTCTGAAACTTACTCTAATTCCATTTTCTCCTGTATCTCTTTTGCGAGAGAAAATGCCCGGATGGTAAGAGATCAATTATCTGAGGAACTTTGGCTGGAATTAAATAATATTTATCTTTCCTTTCGTAACCAAGATGCAAAAGCCCTTTATGCTCAAGGGTCGGATCTTCTTTTGGACAAAGTCACTAGGTTTTCATTGGTTTTTCAAGGGCTTGCTGATGCGACCATTCCTCATGGCGAAGGGTGGCGCTTCTTAACCCTGGGGAAGTATTTGGAAAGAGCGGATCAAACCAGTCGTATGCTCGATACTTTGAACCTTCGAACCAAAGAATCGACCCGTGCAGATTTAATGTCTGTCCTAAGTTGCTGTACCGCACTATCAGCATTCAGGCAGCAATTTCGAGGAAATTTATCCTTACCCAATGCTGCCAACTTTCTGTTGTTTTCAGAGGACTTTCCTAGATCGATTCGATTTTGTATCCGATCGATTGATCATATTTTACATTCCATTTCTGGTGTGCCTGCTGGTACTTTTTCCAATGAGGCGGAAAGATTAACTGGAAGCACATTGGCTATGGTAAATTTTACGGACTGGAATCAAGTGAAAGCTAAGGGTTTACATGAAACTCTGGATGAATTGCAGAGCACCCTAATCGAGATCGGACAGTGTGTTTTCGAAACATATGTGCTCCTTCCATCTGAAATTAAAAGCCTGGGCGAACGAAGTTCAGCCCAATTTATCCAAGCACAGCAACAACAGTGAGCCTAAATCGGGCTTCCGTTTTTGGGAAAGGATGATTTTGAAAATCTGCTCATGAAGTTCTATTTGTTTCATCGTACAAGCTATCGTTATCCATCTTTTGTGACTCAGAGTTACAATGAGTTGAGGTTGCATCCTTTAACCAACGAATGGCAAAAGTGCACTTCATCCATCCTGTCGATTCTTCCCATTTGCAAACCGAGGAGCTACCTCGATTTGAATGGAAATATTGTTCATTATTTTGAGTTGCCAGAAGAACATCAAAAATTAGTGATCGAAGTGCGTTCTGTCGTTGAAACTGCTCCGCGTGTGGATTTCCAGAATTTTCCTTATGGGGTCAAGCTTTCGAATCTTGCAAAAATGGAAGGTATCCCAGAATGCAGGGATTACTTACAGACTTCAGCCTATGTTGAAATTAATCCAACCGTGTGGAGAATGGCAGTTGATTTACAGGCAGGTTCGACCGATGTATTTCAAATCGCTTATCAGGTGATGGAATTTATTTACCAAAATTTTGAGTACTCCAAATCTACAACAACCGTTGATACTCACGCGAATGAAGTCTTGGAAATGCGCCGGGGCGTATGTCAGGACTTTGCTCATGCCGCCATTGCTTTATGTAGATGCTTAGGCATCCCTGCTCGCTATGTCAGTGGTTACTTTTTTGATTCCACCCGGGATCGGAGCATGCGTGGTTCCGAAGCTTCCCACGCATGGATTGAAGTGTTGGTGAGTGGTCATGGTTGGTACGGGTTGGACCCGACAAATAACCGGGTGGTCGATGAAACCTATGTGATTCTCGGCACCGGTCGAGATTACAGGGATGTGGCCCCGGTTACTGGATCCTATTACGGGCCTCGGCCCAGTGAGTTTGATATCACCGTAAAAGTAAAAAAATGTGATGATTAAAAGGTCAGATTTAACGACCTGTTTGCTCTGGGAATTGCATCAATAAGTTTACGAGTGTAGCTCTCTTTCGGCTGGTTGTATATCTGTTCTGCTGGGCCATTTTCGATAACCCGACCGTTTTGCATTACGGCGATGTGGTCGGACATAAACTTTACCACACTTAAATCATGAGAGATAAAAAGGTAAGTAAGTCCCCGAGAGCGCTGCAGGGATTTTAGTAGATTTAATACCTGTGCTTGAACCGATACATCCATCGCACTTACACATTCATCGCATACAATAAATTCAGGTTCGGTGGTCAGAGCACGGGCTACGCAAATGCGTTGTCTTTGCCCTCCTGAAAATTCATGAGGGTAGCGATATAAATGTTCTTCTCCCAAGCCCACCTCATGCAGAAGGGCGATGGCTTTTTCCAAACGCTCGTTCTTGGATTTACCAATCTGATGAACGATCATAGGCTCTACCAAGGTTTGCTCTATAGTTAAACGGGGATTCAGAGAGGCGTAGGGATCCTGAAAAATAATTTGCATGGATTTACGCAGGGAGTTCCTCTTTGCAAAGCTATCCGTACCGATGATTTTTCCCTGAAAACGAATTTCACCTTCGGTGGGTTTGATTAAGTGTAAAATGCTTCGGCCCAGAGTCGTTTTACCTGAGCCAGATTCACCGACTAAACCTAGGGTCTTTCCATACTCAATGGACAAATCAACATGATCCACAGCGAGAAGAGGGCCCTCATCGGTATGAAATTGAACGACTAATTTTTTGGCTTCAAGAAGGGGTAAAGAGCGATCTTGGTTCTTCTTGGGCAGTGTGTGAACCGATGAAGAAGGTTGAATTTCTACTGTTTCTCCCATGAAATCTTCCACCGTGGGTAGGTAGTCCTTGGGGCTTTCCAAAGTCGGCCGACAGGCAATCAATGCCTTAACATAGGGATGTTGTGGGTTACGGAAAATAGATTGGGTCTCATTTTCTTCCACCACTTTTCCACGATACATCACAACTACCCGGTCTGCTAGCTCTGCGACCAATCCCAAGTCATGACTGACGAAAAGAACACTTACTTGAAGGTCTAAGCAAAGCTCTTTGAGAATTTTAAGAACCTTTGCTTGTACAGTCACATCCAAAGCCGTGGTAGGTTCATCTGCAAGTAACAGATTGGGTTTGGTGATTAGAGCCATGGCAATCATCGCTCTTTGACGCATGCCTCCGGAATATTCATGCGGATAGGAATGAGGGTGTTTTAGAACATGGGTCACCCCAACTTTCTGCAAGATCTCCTTGGCCTTGATTTTCGCTTCAGCCCAGTCACAAATTTTATGGATTACCAGAGGTTCAGCAACCTGGTCGAGAACCGTCATGTACGGATTCAAAGAGCTCATCGGATCCTGAAAAATCATCGATATCTCTTTTCCCCGTATTTTTTGCAAAGAGGGTTCTGTTTGGGAGAGTAAATTCTTTCCTGACCAATCGATTTTTCCTGCTCCAAATTGAGCCGGTGGAGAGGGGAGAAGCTGAAGGATTGAATTACAGGTAACCGATTTACCAGAGCCAGACTCTCCCACCAGCCCAACGATTTCACCTGAATTGATGGATAGATTTATGCCATCCACTGCCCGGACAATTCCCTCACGGGAGGGAAATCCAACATGCAAGTTCTCGATGGAAAGATCACCCATAATTCAATTTTTGGAATGTTTGGGATCCAGGGCATCCCTTAATCCATCTCCAATAAAATTAAGTGCGAAAAGGGTGAGGCAAAAAAAGGATCCCGGGAATAGAAGAAGCCAAGGAGCTGCATCCATCTTTTCGGCACCTTCCTGAATTAAGCTACCCCAGGAACTCATCGGTGCCTGAACCCCGAGCCCCAAAAAACTAAGTGCCGCTTCAAGCAACATCACCGCAGGTACGGTAAGGGTTGCATAAATAATAATCGGACCAATTAAGTTGGGCAGCAGGTGACGGAAGAGAATACGCGAATGGGAATAGCCCAGGGCCCGGGCAGCTTCAATGAATTCAGCTCTTTTCAAGGATAAGGTTTGAGCCCGGGTGATTCGGGCCATGGTAAGCCATTCAACTGCTCCAATCGCGAGAAACAAAAGGAGGAAATTTCGACCAAACAGGACCATCAGTAAAATGACAAAAATGATAAAGGGAAGGGAGTACAATACATCCACAAAACGCATCATCCAGGCATCCAACCGTCCGCCCGCATATCCTGAGACCATCCCATAAGTTACTCCGATGAGCAAGGATACCAAGGTTGCTAGTAAGCCCACCATTAACGAGATTCTACCGCCATAAGTGGTACGTGCGAATAAATCCCGACCCAGATTATCAGTACCGAATGGATGGGCAAAGCTGGGTGACTGAAAAACCTCATCTAAGTTTTGTTGATCAAAAGAATGAGATGAAAGCACAGGTCCCAACATACAGAGTATTGAAATCAGCAAAAGTAAGATCAGACTAGCCATCGCCATTTTGTTGGCAAGGAGTCGGTCCCATGCATCTTTACCTAAGGATGATGAAGTGGGTGTACTCATTTACTTTGCCTAGATTTTGGGTCCAGCCATGCCTGAACAAGATCCACAAAAAGATTGAGGAAAATGATCAGCGTTGCATAAAAAAGAACGGTTCCGAGAACCATGGTGTAGTCTCGATTGAATGCGGCAGTCACAAAGAACTTTCCTAACCCTGGAATAAAGAAAATACTCTCAATCACAAAGGAACCACTGATGAGACCGGCAAAGGCCGGTCCCAAAAATGTCATTACTGGTAAAAGTCCCCCTCGTGCAGCATGTTTAGTTAGAATACGCCAAGGTGTAGCCCCTTTGGCTTTAGCTGTCTTGATATATTCCTGCTGCAAAGTTTCGAGCATGCCAGCTCGGGTAAGCCGTGCAATGTAGGCTGCATAAAAAAGCCCAAGAGTAAGAGAGGGCAAAAACCAATCGGATGGACCGTACCAACCAAGTGGGGGGAAAAGACCCAGTTGAGTGGAGAGGCCATAAATGAGGAACGGACCCAAGACAAATGTGGGCAGGCAAATTCCTGCCATGGTTAAGCTCATTGGCAAGTAATCCATCCAGGTATTACGCTTCAATGCAGCGATCATTCCCACGGGAATGCCTAAGAGTAAAGCGATTGTGAGAGACAAGGCCCCGAGGGTAAGGGAGACCGGAAAAGCCGTGGCAATTAATTCCGATACATTCCACTCTGGGTACTTGAAGGATGGCCCAAGGTCGCCCTGCAGCAAATTCTTAAGATACAAGAGGTATTGATCAAAAAGCGGGCGATCCAACCCGAAATGGCTTTGCAATTTAATCTTAATTTCTTCCGGGATGGCTTTCTCTGAATCGAATGGACCTCCAGGGGCAAATCGAGTCATAAAAAAAGTTACCGTAGCAATGACCCAAAGAGTGGGTAAAGCTTGAAGGAATCTAGAGAAAATCAGCTTGGTCACTGGGTTTCCTCCTCGCTTAAATAGACATATTTGTATGGATGGTGATCCAGTAAGGTAGGGTACCATCCTCGTACGGATGGGTGACGCAGGGTTAGATGGACATAAAAATAAAGAGGTAAGATCGGGAACTCCTTGGCCAACAGGTCTTCACATTCTTGGAAGGATTGCCACCTTTGCTCTTCTTTGCCGGTTTTTTGAGCACTCTCTAAAGCTTGGTCGTACATTGGGTTTTCCCAACCGGTCATATTTAAGGATTCACCAGAGCGCCACATGTGAAGAAATGTATTCGGATCCACATAATCTCCAATCCAGCCTGCCCGGGCCAAAGTAAAATCACCCTTGGATACGGTGGAAAGAAAGACTTTCCATTCCATATTCAGTAGTTGGATTTCGACATCCAACACATCCTTCCACATCCCATGCAGGGCTTCAGCCACTTTTTTATGACCTTCCGAAGTGTTGTAAGTCAGTTCGATGGGTGGGAGCCTATCTAGACCTTTTTCCTTTAGATATGACTGGAGAAGTGTCTGTGCGGTTGAGGGATCATATTGAAATTTGGATTTAGGATAAAAGCCACCTGTTCCTGGAGGAGTGAAACTGGTTGCCGGTGCCTGACCTCCTTTGAGTACTTTATCGACCAGTCTTTGCCGATCGATGGCAAGGGAGAAGGCCTGCC